>JAPYVG010000087.1 GCA_028277025.1 Sulfolobaceae archaeon | reverse complement strand
CGGAAGTATTTCAGGGTGGTATAATAACGGTTCGATTATAGTAATTCCTAAAGTTGTAAATGTGAACGGGATAACATATGTACTTAATGGACCTGATGAAATAATTGTTACTCAACCTATCTTCCTGACTCCGAATTATAAAATGGTGGTTAATAATACACAAACTACGACTAATTCAACCATGACTAACTCTGAAACAACAACCCAATCTTCTGTTAGTACGTCTAGTTACAGTACAACCATTATTCAGAGTCAAACATCTGTTACGTCAAGTAGTCTATATAGTAATACAACCACTACTCAGAGTCAAACATTTTATGGTACCTTGAATATTTCAGCGCTAATATTGACAATAGTGGTGATTATTGTCGCTATAATAGTAGTCGTCATTATAGCCAAAAGGTGAGTAAAATCAATTGTAAATTCATTATTTTGTGTAATACCTAATAACGTAAAGAAAATTTTTAAGTAACTAAATGTTATAAAATATATGGAACTGTGTGTAAATACGAAATTGAGCTTTCGAGGTGCAGCAGCAAACGTCAAAGTCTACACTATCTCTGAAAGTGTATGCGATGAAGTATCTAAAATAATTGATTATATATCTCTTTCAGAGTTAATGAATTTAGTTAGAAGACATGGAGGTTGTGAGATCACTTCAGACGATCCATTGGAGATTAGGACATGCGATAATGAAATTGAGGTTATAGTTAGTCCAGCTAACCTCATCGCTAGGATGGGCTGGGGTAAAGCCGTTAGTAAAGCCAGAGAAAACTGTGAAGGATGTTAAAGAAATTGATTATACGATTTCCCTTTCTATTATTATATTATAATGAATAATTAATAAGAAACTTATAAGTTTTTTCCTATAGGTTTTATTATTGATTTAGAGTTCACGTGATTATAAGTCCAGTTTTCTATTAGAGAATACTATTATTGAAAATAAATATATTCAAAGTGAGATTTTCAATCATTAGTTGATGGGTGAATTCTCTTTTTAGTATACGCTTTAGATTAATTTAATTCACCATAATAATTTTATCTGACGGATAATGTAGAAGATTATCATACTAATTCAAATAAATTTATTAGGCTAACTATATTAAGTAAGTATGCATGAATGAGTTAGGTCATTCAAACACAAAAAGATTGACACCTGCAGAATGTGCAGTGGTTATAAGTATAGATATTCTTTCTAAGGCTGGAAAACCTACTACACCTAAGAAGATAGCGGACTTTTTGAAAGAGGACGTTCAGACGGTTAGAAATATTTTAGAGAGACTGAGAAATAAAGGTCTAGTTATCTCTTCACTAGCTTTTGGTCTAAGTGGTTTTGCGAGAATAAGTTCATATTCTCATGTAAGTGCCAGAGAAAGGATACATAGATTGGTTGATGATATTGAAAATATCTTGCAGCAGTACCCTGAAATACTAGATTGGGCTAAGGTAAGTCTAGGTATTAAGGACAAGAACGAGCTAATAGAGTATATAAATAAACGTGCGGAAGAAGTAAGATTAGAATCCACGGACAGGAACATTGAACTCTTCGTAGCGGCTATGACTGGTGACTTGAGTGAATTACAAACAGCACTCGAAAATGGGGCAAACCCAAACGCTAAAGATAATAACGGTGAAACGCCACTACATTGGGCAGCATTTAAAGGTTATGTTGACGTTGTTAGGGTTTTGCTTGAGCATGGTGCTGACCCAAACGCTAAAGATAATAACGGTGAAACGCCACTACATTGGGCAGCATATCGTGGTCGTGTTGAGATTGTCAAACTGCTACTTGAGCGTGGGGCAAACCCAAACACTAAAGATAATGACGGCTGGACGCCATTGCATGACGCATCATTGGAAGGTTATGTTGACGTTGTTAGGGTTTTGCTTGAGCATGGTGCTGACCCAAACGCTAAAGATAATAACGGTGAAACGCCACTACATCGTGCAGCACAAGAAGGTCATATTGAGATTGTTAAGATCTTGCTTGAGCGTGGAGCTGATCCGCGGATTGCCGACAATGGGGGGTATATTCCCTTAGATTATGCTAAAGATAGTGCAATTCGTAGTTTACTTGAGAGTGCCTTGAGAAATAGCTAATCTGAAGTACCTAGAGCGTAACACGAGTAATAATAAGTATTAACCCAACGCTTCAAATCCTTCCAAACCAACTCAATTGGGTTTAAATCCGGAGAATAGGGAGGCAAGAAAAGTAATGTTAATCCTAGAAGCAGTAGCGAAAACATAAGAAGACTAGTGAAACTTAGCGTTATCAGGAATCAACACTACATTACCAGAATTCCTAAACCCTAAGCAAGTAAAGAAAATTAGCGAAAACCCTAGAATCAACATTGGAATAAATTAGCATAAGACAAGGCTTACCATCAAACAAGGGAATACAAGCTGGAATATAACCATAACACTTGGATAATCAACCCTAACAACATATAAACCCAAGCTCCTAACCCTAGACGGATCATGACTAATACCAGACTCGTCCATGAAAAACACTTTTACACCCTTCTTAATAACGCCCTTCAACCTCTCCCTAAGTCGGCATATATTGGTCTCTTCTTGTCGATCTTGTAGGGTTTTATGTAGGGAATTTTCAGTCTTTTCTCGCCATTCTCCATGCTGTAGCTTATTTTTACGTTGAACTTTTCCTCTATGTTTTTGCCTTCCATATGGTTTTTCCTTGTATTTCTTCTACCTTTATTTCCCTCTCATTTCCTTCTTTTTTCTTCCTTTTCTTTCCTTGTAGGCATTTTTCTCCCTCTCACTGGAATTCGTTAATCCGTGTATATACTATACTCTTGTGAACTTGTAGTATTTTTGCTATTTCGCTAATTTTCATTCCTTCCATGTATTGCCCTAGCTTTTGTCTCGTTTAGGTTCTTGGGCTTCTTGCTAACTAGCTTCCTTATCCCCCTTTTAAGGTCCTTAGCACACTAAGCCCAACAGCTCCCATTACTAACACTAGATTTAACTCCCTATTAGCCCCCGTTGCAGCTAATATGAAAAAGACTATAAGTAAAAACTCTGAAGAAGAACATAATTAACAAATTAAAAGAAGAAGTAAAAATGAGTAAAAGATGAAAAATTTAAAAAATATTTTTTGTATTATTTACATTGATATTATAATAAATGTAAAAATTGTATAGTGTAAGTTATTAATTATGATTTTATTATACATAGAAAAATTTTCTGTATATAAATACTAACTGAGATTCTGAATATATTTTGTCAAAATTAGGATTTATAACTCAATATTTATACTATTTGTACGCTTAATATACCTCCTACGTCGATTAGATTAACGCATAGTATTGTTGAGGACGAAAGCAGTAGTGCTTATAATGATCAATTATAAATTAAATAAATTACTATAATCAAATTAATCTAGTGAGTTAGTTAAGTGTATGTAATGAGATATACATTAGTAAAATTTATATATCGTAGTGAGCTAATATTAATTAGATGAATAAAATGAGTCAAAGTAAGTACAAGCAAGATGTAGAAAGATTCCTAAGGAATTTTTACGTTAATTCAGCAGAAATTTACAAAGGTAGAAATATTTCTGGATTTATAGATTGGCTACCACCAGGTGCAATGCTAAGGCAGAAAATAATAGATAGCTGGATTAATTTCTTCATAAAGAAAATACCTAATGTCTTCTTAATGGATGGAAGTACGATACTGCCATTAATCGTCTTTGAGGCATCTGGACATCTTTCCAATTTTACTGATCCCGTGATAAAATGTCCAAAATGCTCGAATACCTATAGAGTAGATCACTTACTAAAGGAAACTAATGGTAAACTAATCTGCCCTAGAGATTTAACTGATCTAAAAGAACAAGAAATAAAACAAAAGAGTCTAATGTTGGAACTCACAGTAGGTTTGACCGATGAGATAAATGCCGCATTAAGACCAGAGACTGCACAAAATATTTACATTAATTTCATGAATTTTAAAGCAATTGGACTAAAGTTACCATTCGCTATAGCGCAAATAGGCAGATCTTACAGAAATGAAATATCGCCTCGTGGATCTAGGCTCAGAGAGTTCGTCCAGATGGAAATAGAAGAATTCGTTCTACCCTCTCACTTAGATTCACATCCACTTTATGACAGCGTTAAAGAGATTAGATTACCTATATTTTATGAAGAACAGACTATCGAAATGGAGCTAAATGAAGCCGTTAAAAAAGGTTTAGTGCCGAATGTCAGACTAGCCTTTTGGGTAGGTAGAGAGTGGCAATGGCTAACCAATGAACTAGGTTTACCCGGCAATAAGATTAGATTCAGAGTCGTACCACCTGAAGAGAGGGCCTTCTACTCTAAGGGGACGATAGACGTGGAAGTAAATATAGAAGATGATTGGGTCGAAATAATAGGCAATGCTTACAGAACGGATTATGATCTCACTGTACACTCTAAATACTCTGGTGCTAATTTAAGTGAAAACGGTATGATCCCGCATGTTGTAGAACCGTCCTTTGGCCTAGATAGAATTACAATGGCTGTTTTACTGCTAAACTATGACCCTAGTCCATCAGATAGAAATTGGCCATTATTTAGAATACCATACAAAATATCGCCTTTAGAAGTAGGTATAGCCTCTATCCACCATAGCGATGAATTTATTAACGTTGCAGAAAAAGTCGATTTAACATTAAGATCATTGGGTTACGTTACATTTAAATTATTTGAAAAAGGTAAAATAGAGGCTCAATATGCTAAAGCTGATACTCTAGGTATCCCATTAGTAGTTACTGTAGATTCTAAAACTTTAGATGAAAATACAGTAACTATTAGAAATAGGGATACGAAGGCGCAAATAAGGGTAAATATTAGAGATATAGGCCAGGCTATAAAAAACCTTCTTTTAGGCGGAGGAGGCGGAGGATATGAATAAAGAAATCAAGGGATCTTCTATAACCAGAGTAATTGCTACTAAAATCAGCGTACTTGCGTCCTTTTTTAAGCGAGAACCGTTTAAAGAAGGGAATCATACATCTTTTTTTGCAACTGTAGGATTGGGTATTTTCTATTATCTTGACATGAAAGGACTTTCTCTAATATTTACAATTCCGTTAATTATACTAATATATGGATTAACTATATTAGTAATTTTAGGACTAGAAAGAATGTCAATACACGAAAATAATTGGGCACAACTATTCTTAATTATAGGCTTTGTTTTTTATGACGTACCAGCTAGTTTAGGTTATTTATCATATTTTGCAAATAACGACATAGCCTTAATCTTTAACTTACCCTTCGAGTTCACAGTATTTATAACAGTATTTATTTCTATTATACTTTTTATAATAATGTATTATTATAGAAATTCAACATATTTTGTAAAATTCAAATACTATTATACATCATCACTAATCCTACTCATCCCACTCTTAGGTACAGGTGATAAAATACAGATAACTGAAATAGACTGGATAGGTTTAACGTTATTTGCGATGGTAGGCTTTACACCTATATTTAATAAATTAAGGGAGGAAAAATTCTTGAATTCCCCAGATGAAAGGAAGGAATTCATATATGGTGTTATAATGGGTTTTTTAGTGATAACTGTAATTATTATATTATATATTTTAATTGGTCATTTTAATCTTGTACTAAACATAAATCCTAAAGTAGGTAAACTATTAGTAGGGATAAATGGATTGATAGCTTATTTAGCCTTCTCTACATCCTTTGCAGACCTCACTTATCATCTCTTTAAAAAGTACATAAACGAGAAAGGAAAATCAGAAAATGTTCAACAACATTTGAGAACAAGGGTCATGCCTTTAAAGAATAGCATGAGTATAAGACAAATCCTGTTTAATAGAATAACCACGAGTATAAGACAAATTGATAGTAAAACTATATTAATAGTCGTGACGATACTAATAACAATACTAATAGATATAATATTAGGGACTATAATATTAATATTGAGGTTGCCAGTGCATCGATATCTCGTCTACTCTGGTTTAGCAGGAGGATTGTTACAATACATCATCCCGATAATATATATATTAATTGAGGCAAAAAAGAAAAAATAACTTTTTATAACATAAAAAATCAACAATCAATTTTCAACTCTATATGTATGTTATTTTTCCAACTAACACTATCGTAAATAGATTCGCTAAAATTCTGAACGTGATCTACTCCAACACTTAATATATAGTTTGAAGACGATGACATAAAATTCAATGTTTAGCAGATATTATTATGACAACAGCCAGTATTACCAGGAATAGAGCTACTATTAGTAATGAAAGGAACAAGTGCTTCTCAAAAGCTCTTAACAAACTACCTATTTTATTCATCGGTGCATTAAC
>JAPYVG010000243.1 GCA_028277025.1 Sulfolobaceae archaeon | reverse complement strand
TGGATGAGAGTCCCCTCTTTTCATGTGAGGGAGTTATGGCTATCTCGACTGCCCACCAAATGTAAACCCGAATCATTGGTAGGAACGATGAGAGGGGAACCCTCACTCTTCCAAGGCGGTAAGGAGTCAGATTCGGTATGATCAACAGATTGTGTAGTTTTAAGACCTTTTTCTTTAGGACTTTGACAATGTTATCTACACGTAAAGTCTTTTCATGTTTCTCTCTTTACTAAGACACTCTCTTTTTCTATTTCCTTAAGGACTTCCCTTAAGTTAGAGTACTTTTCACTAATTTCATCGTAGGCATCTCTTCTATCTAATAGAGCACCTTGAAGCCCTGCATTAATCGCTCCTATCACATCCACTTCATAAATGTCTCCTAAATGAAGAGCTCTGTCTCTACCCTCAGGTATGGCTAGCCTGAATATCTCAGGATCGGGTTTTACTTTTCCTACTTCAAAGGAAAAGACTGCCTTGTCAAAGTATTTCCTTAGGCCGAACGTCTCTAGGTGTTTCTTAGCCTTGCCGTTATTTGCAGCATTGCTTATGAGTACGGTCTTTAATCCTAAAGACTTAACGGCCTCTAAAAACTCTATAACATCATCGTACATTAGAACTTCTTTTTCGGCGTTCTTCCTCGCTTCCTCAATTTTCTCTATGTCTTTGTCACTCAATTTAAGCCCTAACTCGTTAAATATCTCTCTTAACGAGGGTGTGTTATTTCCGTTAGGGTTAGGTTCTAATTTTTTGCCTCTTATCTTAGCTGAAACTCTGAAGAGCTTTTTTGCAGGTATATCGTAGCCTAAGTCTTTGAGGGCTTGTGATATTACTTCGTAACCCCACGGTCTGTTGTATATTAAAGTATCGCCTAAGTCCAGTGAGATTATTTTTATCTTCATTAGAAGTGTTAAAATTCATATCAGATAAAAAATTTTGTTAGGGTTCTCGTGACTTTTGTGTGAAGACCAAATACCTTTGCTGAATACTATGCGCTAAATATATATCAAGAAAAAGATGTACTTTAATATACCTAAGAGACAAGAAAAAAGAAATAGAGAGGAGAGAAGATTATTAAGATTTAATAAACAATATTAACTTTAAGCGTTAACACTTGAGTTATAGGTAGAAAATGTATGTATATCGTCTGGCATTACTAAAATTTTAGATAATAAATTTGGTATAGGGATGAAGATTTTAACATTTCTTTAGTTACTTATTAACCTACATGTTTCACGTATAGGTTTAAAAGAATAATACTAAAAAGAGATAACTTTAATCATTCCACACTTAACTATAGAAAGCATCCTTTAAAGTTGAGCCAATTATCCTTATAGCAGATTACTATGTCGGGTACAGTTAAAAATCCATAGATCATACAGTTGAATCTTACGGAAACTGTCTCGACTCCGTTTTTGGCTAGTTTATTAGCATATACCTCTCCTTAATCTCTGAGCGGATCATATTCAGCCTACTCGATCCACTTTAGCCATTTAAAGTTTTAAATTGATAGGAATCAGATTGTAGTACATTACTTATATCTAGCAAATATTTTACCTTGTTATTACTATTTTCTTCTATTAAATAAACCGTATTTTCTTCGTTGTCAGCTTTATCGAGAGAGAAGAATATCATCTAAAAAGATTATTTCAATCGCAGGAGTTCTAGTTCGCCTTAACTCTACGTTTTCTTACCAGATCTTCCTAGTTAACAATTTGTACTCTAGAGTATGTCTTCACGTCTAGAATGTTTTATATTAGAATTGACTAGGAACAAATTGTGGGATCTATCTTTTTTATCATGTCAACTACTTCTCTGGCTGTAGGTCTTCTCAGGGGTTCTATTGAGAGCATGGACTTCAGGAGCGGGTCTATTTTCGGGTCTACATTTACATTCCAATATATTAATTTCATCTTTGCCTTATCGACCTCGCTCCTCACACAGTTGGTGTCTCTCTTTATGTAACAGTCTATAGCATTGTTCATCTCGTTCAGGTCAGGTCTATCCATTTTTCTTGTAAGTAGTACGTAAGCTGTCATTCCCAACGCGTAAATATCAAAGTAAGGTTTTGCTGGTTCTTGAAAAACTTCAGGCGGAGAATACTCAGGAGTGATTTGCTTGACTTTACCGTTAATCCTTACAGCACTCCCGAGGTCACCTAGCTTAAATGTCACTTTGTCCAGTTCAGACGGGTCTTTAGGTCTCTCGCTCAGAAAGATGTTTTGGGGTTTGACGTCCATATGGACGAAACCCTGAGAGTGTATGTAATCCAAGGCTTCTGCAACTCCGCATATAGCTCTTAACACATTCCGTTGCCACTTAGAGCTGTAATAGAACAAGTCCTCGCCTAACAAGTCCTTTAGTGTACCCCCGCCCATGTACTCCATTACTATCATCGGTGGGTTTTTCACATATAAGTCAGACCTCCCTTTCAGTATACCATCAATGACAAATGTATCAACGTTAACAGCATAGATTTTCACGATGTTTTTATGGTTGCTAAGATTAACCAAGTTAGAGGCTTCAGTAGCTAAATCTCTAAAAAATTCTTCTGGATTACCTCCGTACAATTTTAGCACTTTTATAGCCAAAGGTTTGCCAGAATACTCACCCTTCAATACGTAACCGTTCCCGCCTTCTCCTATTACCTTCTCTATTTTGTAGACCGAAAGAGTGCGGTTTACCCACACATTAGGATCCCAATTACTCAAACTCCTGCCCATTAACGGTATAGAAGGTGTTTGGGGCAGATTTTGAGATGACGAC
>JAPYVG010000086.1 GCA_028277025.1 Sulfolobaceae archaeon | reverse complement strand
AAAAAACTTACATTTAAAGATTACTCACGAAACTAGGTGAGTTTTTTAGGGGGTTACACCTTGCGCTCTAAATAAATTAACCAGAGATAAAATATAATTAACCATGAAGAAATACCCTGTTTGTGGTCACTTGAACCAAGACGATGTTGTTTATTGTGAGATTTGTAGGTGTGAATTTCCGGGAAAATTATGCCCAGTCTGTGGTCACCTAAATCCAATAGTCGTGAATTATTGTGAGATTTTTAGGTATAGGTTTAGTAGAATAAATGTTTTTATTAACCGGGAAATTAGATAGGATATACCGCAAAAATTGCTTAGAAGGAGTAATGTGGAACTCAAAAGTTATGGGGGGGGGTTAAGATGTACACTTCCTGCTTTACACTGGTAGAAGGTTTATATGACGTGAATTATTTTCATTAGTTGGGGGAGTAGAACGAGAAGTCTAGACTCCCTTATAAAAAGTTGTCTTATGATTAAACGTTATCTCCTCCTCATTAGAGTTATAGTTACAGCAAGTGCGACTAAAAGTGCTATAATGATAGAAATCCCTAAGATCGGCAGACCATTACTGCTCGTGGTAATTAAAGGTAGGGGATTGGCAACATTTTGGTAGTGAGTTAAGCTCACATTTATTACTTCATTTGAGTTGTTCACCTTGACGCTGGTATTTAACACCCCCTTGAGGTGTCTGAGCTGTAATTATGTAGTTCCCTAAGGGCGCACCAACTATCTGTAGTTGTGAGGTGTTACTGAGTAGGAAGACGTACGGGGACGTTGTAGACTTTATGGAAACTTGAGAGATGTTTGCTCGTGAAACCAGTTCCACTTCAGCCTTTGTGACGTAGCCCATGTAAGTGTTGTTCAACTTTAGAAAAACTATTAAGTCATGCATGTACCTCACAACAGTGGAACAAAAATAGTTTATTAAGATAATTTATTACACGGGTAGGGCGTTAGAATACATGCATACCCAAGGATATGCGCATTTGGATATAAAACCTCAGAATATCTACCTCTTAAGGCCTTAAGATACGAATAACCCGCTTGTGAGCCTTATTGACAACGTAAAGTTAGGCGATTTGGGGAGTGCCGTAAAAATAGGTTGGAGCATAAGCCAAACTAACATTAGAATACGCACCATCGGAACAATTAGAAAACGTGATAATAGGTAAAGGTGCTTCGCCCTCCATGGACATCTTCGCTTTGGGCATGACTATGTACGTACTACTCAAGGGAAGTATAGACAGACCGGATTTAGACGCGATGAATTACGCCTTCGACTATCACAGTAACGGTAACACGCAATACGCCTTGCGGTGGTTGAACTACGCTAAGGAGCAACTGAAAAACTGGAACTTCACTCTGGAATTCTTACTGATATCACCACACTTCTGCCCATAGTTCAATATTGTCGTGTAGATTTAAATAGTTTACTTTTTGTAAACACGTCCATTCGTTTATACTACCCGTTCAACACGTCTAACTCTTGTGTATACTGAAGGTGGTCCTCTCTATTTCACTGAGTAACGATTTTCCATCTGGTTTTGCTCATAATGACCCTTACATTCCTGAAACTAAACGTGTTAGTGATAAAACATATTAACTTATTACGTTAGCCTCACGTCGCTATCAGACCCTTGTGTAGGGAGTTAATTGACTTTTTATATAGCGACAACCCTTGAGACCCTTAAGGCTAGTAGACCGGCAATAGGGCTTATCACTGCGTCCCCTGCCATATACGTTACAAACAAGTAAATGTATTGTAAGGTTTCTTTATTACGTAGCAGATAGGAAGTAATAATGTCTATTTTCTCCTTACTCATAAGGTTTCTTACTATATAATTATTGGTTATACCTATTAAATACCAATATTAGTGATGCATTTGAAAATGACACATCTGAGTTAGAATAGTCTTTTGTAAATTTCTTATACATGTCTTCTAAGATATCAATTAAATCTTTATTTAAGTATTGAGTTAGGTCGATTCGTAAAACCCTCCTAACTCTATTCACTACTTCCTCATAGTTGCCTAGTTTTTTACTATCCTCATACACCTGTTGAGCATAGTTCTTCATAGTTTCATTAGTAAAGTAATTATTTATATTATTTTTTGGAATAACTATCATTCTCTACTAAAGCCCAAGTTGCTGGCTCAATAAACACACTAATGATACTTCCTATCTTATACAGAATGATTAAATCTTCTATAGTTGATAAAAAATTTTAATTACCTTTATATTTTTAGCTAAATCTTCTATATGATTACTTGTTTTGTCTTTGAGAATTTTTTTCGCATCACTTTCCCTTAATCCTTCTTCAATGATGTCAGCCTTGTCTATTCTTGAAAAATGTTCTCCAACAATCTCCCCTAAGTTTATCTTATCGTAAATTAAATGAGTAAAGCTCGTGCTATCAATTCTCTCCTTCCATGGAAATTTCTCAATTATACGACCAGTTCTCGTTCCCGCTAATATATACCTATGTGTATATTCATGAATTAATGTACGAACGTAATCTTTAGGAACTTGGTGTAACCTAGAGCATTGTTCTTCTGTTTCTCTGGACCTTGGATTAGAAATTGAAGCAGCTATACAAATTGTTAATTCATTATTAATTTTTCAACATTTTTAACCGGAAAGTCCTCCGCTTTATAGATTTTAAGTATATCTATGAAGCGCCCTGTCATTATTGCTTCAGCTTTAGTAGCATATAAACGTAACAATTTGCCATCTACTTTTAGTTTACTAATTGCTTCTAATTTCTCAAAAGGAGCTATATCTGATCTATTAACTAATCTGTAAGCCTTAGCTACAGCTATTGCAGAATTACGAAGTAACATCTTTACAAGACTATTATTATTCATTAATCTAATTAGACTACTAAACTTTATAATAAGGTTTATATGTTAGCACTTAAAATTAAAGAATATGGCAAATTTATTTGAATAGAGTATTATAGGACGTGCTCTCGATTTCCAGAAGATAGCCGAATAACTAGAAATGTATTAACTTGTTATATAAGTTCACTTAATTATACATTCTTACTTCACTCTATTGGATCACTAAAAGTTTTTAAACTCTTACACTATTTAATTTTTGATGAAAAAGTGGATACCAATTACTGGAAATAATAAGGCTGATAATAATTACGAAACACCAGTTGATGTTGCTAAAAGATCAGTAGCGGTAATAGGATATAGAGGTGCAGGCAAGACAACTTTCATGGGCTTATTAGCTATACATATAGACTATTTAGCCAGTATCGATAGCGGGATAAAATACAGATTTGAACCGGGCGTATACGATTTTCCACTCCCGGAATGGGATGAAATTTTGGAGAAATTAAGAAACGGCGAACCTTTACCACCTACTGACGTTACGAAAAAGCCTTATGTTGGAAAACTCGTTGTTAGGTATCCTAAATTACTAGGTAGCGGAGAAGTTAATATTCCTATTGTGGATTTAGCAGGTGAATTATATCAGCCAATTATGGACTTCATTTTCAACTCTAAGAGTAAAGACTTTGACTATAAAAAATGGAATGAGGATTTAATACGAAGATTAGAAAGCCTTAATATAACTAAAGACGATTTACGAAATATATATGGTTTTATTTTCAATGCTAAAGCTTATTTAATTATAATGAACCTGGAGCATGCTTTATCAGCGATTTCTAAAAATAAAGCATCTAACGATAATCCTGATACCAAATCATTATTAGGAAGATATTTTACTGTTGTGACCAATCTTGTTAACCATAGAATACAACAAAAAGATCTACCTCATGTCGGAATCGTTTTGACACATTATGACAAAGTTAGGGAATACATTGAAGGGATTTTAGGATTTAACGTATGGGGTAATTATAGTGACAGAATAAGACTTATGCAACACATAAGGTCTGAAATACTAAACCTGCTAAGGAATTTAAGTAAAGACGTTCCGATATTTATAACCTACTATGAAAAACCATCGGAGTCTCCTCCCGGAATTAGATTGCCTGAGTATCCGAAGAAGGAATACAATGAGATCTTCGATTGGATTAAAGAAGTACTAAAGTGATTAACATGGGTGATATAATAGTTAAAGGTCACATAATAAGTTCTTATTATAATGGAATATATGTAAAATATTATCCTGATGATAAAAGAGATTATCTGAAAAAAATATGGCTAGAGGAGGGAATTAATAAAGTCTTTTCTTTCTCACCTTGGTCTAATAACAATATAGTAATAACTGGCTATTCGCAATACTTTAATGAAAAAGAGGCTTATATAGCATACGGTGAGGATAGAATAATCGAAGGAAGACCTTATGTGCATCTCCATGTATTGGTATTAGATATGGATGAATATAAAAAAGCAAATTATAATATATTTAATACAGATGTAACATTTATATCATATGAAAATTTCAGAAAAAATGAAATAAGTTTCCAACGGGAATTAAGAGTCAACCAAGGAATAATGAACAGTCCCTATAACGATGTAGATAACATACTTAATAATTGGCTCAATGGTAATAGAACTTTTTACTCAAATGACCCGACAAATTTAATTAAAGCTTTAGCTAGAAGAATAGGAGGAAATTTCACATATGTAACAAATTTATCCCCAAAAGACCCGAGTATATTTGATATAATTGTTTATAGAGGTAGAGGAACAGACCAAGTATCCCATTATCAATCGAAGCAATTAATAATGGATTACGTAGAAAAAACAAAATCTACTGAAAAAATATTTAAATTTGTTAATATCTATCAATTTTTGAAAAGCCTTAATATTGAAATGAAAGACGGGAAAAATTATCAAGAGGCACTAATAGAATTCATAAAAAAACATTGCCATCACCTTGAGCCTTCAGGACTATATTATAAGCTAGAAGCTGTATTTGGTGAAAAGGCAATAGAAATATTCAATCATATATTAAAGAATTGCCCTAACTCTTATGTATCTATAAATGACCCTTACTTTATACAAGCAATATCTAAAATAGAACACTATCCAGATCAGCCATTACACAATATAATTGAAAATATAAAAAAGCAAGAGAAAGAAAGGGAACGGAACTATTACTTACAAAATTCAAATGGAGATTATAAGGGAGCTTATGAAAAACTATCCCAAAACTACCGATCTCTTCTGGAAATAATCAATATTAATTCGCTGAAAGAAACAATTCCTTATCTAACAAAAGAGGAACGCAAAAAGCTAATAGCTGAATACCTTAAATCTTATCTTAATCTTTTCGATAAAAGTGAAATTAAAGAGGTAATAAATGAAACGATTAGAAATAAGGACGGTCTATTAATCATAGGCACTCATATTCACGATTATTTAGATAACAATACCAAGTGCTTTAATCTCCTTGTACGATGGGTTGAGAATAATAAAGTTGAAGACGCTTACGTATATAAAGACGTATATAAAGACAAGATCAAACACGCTTTTAGCGATTTACTGAATACAAAGAAAGGAGTATTTAATCAACATGTAGATTTAAGTGATCTAGCGCTTAAGAATAAAGAAGTAATTGGTAAGATCGAGACATTATCAAACTTTTTAGAGGAAGAGAATAGAAAATATATTCAAAATGAACTGAAGAGAATTAAAAAATAGGAAAAAGTGATGAAAAATGGAAAAAATATTAATAATATTAAAAATAGTTTTATTATCTATTATTTCAATATTATTTATAATATTATTTTCATTTATATATAATTTTTATTTATCACTTAGCTATTCTTCTTTTTCCATTATATTGATAACTTCAATGCTGTTACAATTTACGACTTTAATTTCAATATTATATGCACTTATAATTTCAATATATGTTTACAGACATTTGGAAGGCATTATACATGGCAGTATATTTACTATCTTACCATTAATTAAAGGAATTAAACCACTTGCTTGGTTTGTTATAGTTGAAGGCATTTTGCTAATTGTAATAGGTGTTTTTACAAGGAATTTAATTCCATCCATCATTTTATTAATTGGAGGAGCTGTCGTATTATTGATATTACGTTACTTAAGAAAACGTTCAATCTTTAAACTTCGTAGGCCAGACTCCATGCCGCGTTAACTGAGTAATAATCAAAGTATTTAGTCTTCTACGTTACTAGAGAAACTAATAACTAGTCTCGTGTGTAATTATGGTGTAATTGAATAATTCTACAATTAATTGGAGTTACTATTATTTACTATTTAATTCGAATTACATGAAGGGTAAACTTTATTAATTATATTAGATAGACTATGACAGATGAGTAAGGCTATAAACTTTATTGTTTTAATTTTAGTCTTATCGTCTTTAATACCTGTAAACTATTCTTTAGCTTACAATATTTCGAGTGATCCTCGACTTTTATTCTGGCTAGTACCTTGGGG
>JAPYVG010000085.1 GCA_028277025.1 Sulfolobaceae archaeon | reverse complement strand
ATTATGCGAGTACAGATTTCGGAGAAATTACCGTGGAGGAGATCACCCTCTTCAAAAGTACGTTAACTCCAAAAGGTCCCATTTATGATCCTTTATATAGCGTGAAGAGCGTTGATAGAAGATGAAGTACTGAAGATTATAAAGCCAGAAGAGGCTGAAAAGCTAAGGCTAGAGAAGATACTGGGAGAGGTTTTAGAAAGACTCAAGGGCTATGAAGCTGAAGCCGAGGGCTCCTTTAGAAAGGGTACTTGGCTCAAAGGTGACACGGACTTAGACGTGTTTGTGTTCTTCCCTAAAGAGGTAGGAAAAGACTACCTGAAAGAGAAGGCGATAAAGGAGATCATCTCGCGTTTCTCGGACATGAAATACACGATAGCATATGCTGAACACCCTTACCTTATGCTTTACATTGACGGTATAGAAGTTGACATAGTTCCAGCGTTGAAAATAAACTCTGGGAGTGAGGCTATAACAGCTGCAGACAGGACTCCGTTCCATACAAAATATGTATTAGAACATCTAGACGAGAGGGGAAAAGATGAGGTCAGGCTACTGAAGAGGTTTTTCAAAGGAATAGGAGCTTATGGCGCTGAAATAAAAGTACAAGGGTTCTCCGGCTACGTATCAGAGTTATTAGTCATAAAATATGGGAGTTTCAGGGAAGTGCTAGAACACGCATCAAAGTGGGTTAAACCACCGATAAAAATACACCTGATAGAGCCATCGAAAGATTTCACGGAACCACTACAGATTCCCGACCCAGTAGATCCGAAAAGAAACGCCGCTTCGGCTGTGTCATTAGAAAAAGTAGCTCTGTTCTCGATCGCGGCTAGGTATTACTTGAGAGAGCCTTCCGTAGACTACTTCTTCCCCAAAGACTTGAAATACGATAAGATCAAGGGAGACATCATACTAGCCAACGTCCTTATTGAAGAGAGGGTAGTGGAGGATATTATCTGGGGGCAAGTCTGGAAGAATGTGGAAAAGATTAAGAATATACTAACGAGTGTAGGGTTTAAGGTAATTGATGTAAATGCGTGGGGTAATGAGGAAAGGTTGACTATTGCAATCCAATTAGAGAGTAAGGATATTGGTAAGTATTATTTAAACGTAGGTCCTTATTACTATCAACAAGAGAGTGTGGACAAGTTCATCAAAATGAACGAAAACGTATGGGTAGGTAAGGACGGTAGGCTTTACTCTGTAAAGGAAAGGAAGGAGTACGATGTTTTTGAGATACTCAAAAGGATTATCTCGTTCAAGTACAAGTTCAAGCTTGAATTCGAGACCCTTAAGGAGGTGAAGGACGATCCATGGTTACACCGTTTCCTGAGAAAGACGCCATCATGGTTAAAGTAAGGGAAATGATTTACCCCTTTTACGATGAGAGGATAGAGGTAGAGCTTAAAGAATACGGTATAACTGAAGTGTACTCTTTCGGTGACGTTCAGTTAGGTAAGTACAGAATTATTGGTAAGGGAAAGACTGGAATTGTCGTCTATATAGGGGGAGGGAAGGTAGTGAAAATAAGGAGAGCTGACTCACCGAAAGAAAGCCTTAAAATCGAAGGTAAGATTCAAGAGTTGGCTTACCCAGTAGCTCCTAAAGTATATTATTATGGTAATAACTTCATTGTTATGGATTACATTGCCGGTAGGCACTTAGAACACAACGAGAAGGTTGAAGTGATCATAAAGCTCTTAGAAGCAGCTAAAATCCTCGAGGATAAGAAGATAGAGCATAGAGAATTGGTGAGACCATATAAGAACGTCTTAGTTAGCGACAGAGTTTACGTTATTGATTACGATGACGCGTCAGTTAAAGAGAACCCGAAAAATGTCACCTCGATATTATCGTGGTTAAAAAGAGTTGATCTAGCACGTAAGTACTTAAAAGGGGTACCTTTCGATCAAATCGTTAAAGAATTGCTGGAAGTTTTTTCTTAGAGACTATTGTAATGTCTTCCAGAGCTGGTGCTGAGATCTCATGACCGCACTTCGGACATTTACCGCCATATATCAGCTTTATTTCTGATGGGGTTCTGACTCCATAAAAGTCTTGCCCTACCTTTTCAAATTTATACAAAGTATACCCACAGTTCTTACATGTATACTTTACCGGAATTTTTAGTCACCGAGTACTCCCTTAGTGGTCTGTTAATATATCCGAAACGCCGTGTCTTACTTTAGAATTTTTCGTATAATCTCTCTCAGTAATAGTATAACTAACTTGGGGAGAGTAAACCGAAAGTATTCGTATTATAAAAGTATTCATTTAAATATAGGAAATAGTCAACTTTTTAGTGCTTAGAACTATAACATACATTAAGGGGCCGTAGTCTAGCTTGGACTAGGATGCCAGCCTGGGGTTAAAAACCCCAACCACCAGTACGCTGGTGGTCCCGGGTTCAAATCCCGGCGGCCCCATATTAGGGAGATACCCACTAACATCCCCAATGCTATTATCTTTTTCATTTTTAGATACGATTCGACAACGTCAGCTAAAGAACCGACGTAACGCTCCTTTGTCTCACTGTTCACATATTCTAATTCATGAACAAAATACCGACCTTTTTCCCTTAAGATATAGACGCCGAATTTATAATGACGTTGTTTTTCGCCCATCTTACCGCCTAGTATTATGATTGCCAATTTGCGTTTATAAGCGTCGGCATCCCGTCAATTTTGCCTTCAAAAAAGTTTGAAAGTAGACGGCAAAGATTCCTTAGTTCTGCAAAAAACTGAATATGCGATACTTGGCAACTCTGTCTAAATTCAAAGTGCCGCTGCAATTAGAAAAATCAATATTGTTTTATTGTGTTGTGTGAAATACCTTTTTCACGTAGGGCTAATTCGAATTTGAGAAGGTAAGATGCAGGAATTTCGATCTCCTTAGAATCCCTCACTCCTTCCTGCGTTATTCTAACTTCATTCAAATTATCAGAAGATAATGCAAGGATCTTAGGGGTGCCCCCCCCCCCTAATGCAGGCCTCTCCAGCTTGTGGCCCAGGTTCAAATCCCGGCCGCGGCACTAATTTTCCCTTAAATTGAAAGAGAGTAACGTTCTCTTTATAAAGGCGTAAATGGAACAACAATCCTTATTTTTGGAACAGCATCGCTTTCTTATAAGTAGGGTAGAAATATATGCTAATTAACGTTTCTAAACTGGACGAGCAACAAAGGAAGAGAATTATTAAGAAGTTAGTAGAGAAGTTGGGGTTATCTCAAGCTGCAAAAATGCTGGATGTCGGTAGGAGTACTTTTATATAGATACGTTAACAGTGATCGGAGTATTCCTTTAGACATTGTGAGGAAAGCTGCAGAAATGTTAGCTCAAGATGAACTTTCAGACGCTATTTACGGGTTGAAAGTTGTAGAAGTTGACGCTACTACTGCATTATCTGTAGTTGTTAAAGCTATGAAAGATGAGAAGTTCCGGAACTTTTTCTTTTCGATACTTTATCAATATCTAGGCATAATTGAAAGGAAAGAGGGCAAATTAGTTTTGACTCCATTCGGAGAAAAAGTTGGCAAAGTACTAAAAGATATGTTAGAAACGTATTATGAAACTTTCACCTCTTTAAGTTAGAAAAAACATTTGTTCTTGCCTACAAATATCCCCTTAATTCTTCATAGAGACCCTTTTGTGCACTTGTTGCGTTCGAGCAGTTTTTATTTAAAATCTTAAGTATTCTAGTGTCTTCTTCTGCCAGTATACTAGCTTCAATTTGGTTAATCTCAGTCTCTCTTACAAATCGAATTAGCATATAAGTGACCACAATAATAGTTAAGGAAAATATAGAGAGGAAAAAGGTGCGTTAAAGCCTCAATTATTACTGAGACTACACCTCCTCCAATAATATAACTAACGGCTTTGCCAATATCTGTAACTCTAACCATTCTTACCTATTAAGAATTTCAGAGATTTACCTAACCCTTATCCGTTATCTTCCTATGTGGAAATCCTTGCTGATTCTTCTTTCCTATACAGTTAGAACGCTAAAACCTAAGGAATAAATTTCTTCAAGTATAGAGGCATAACGTATTCTTAATCAAGATAATGAATATGAATAAAATTATAGATACAATTCCTAAAATGTAGATAAAGTTAATATTGTCGTAAGCAAATACATGCCCGAAAGTTAGATAGCAAAGAATCCTAAATACTTAGGCAAATTAGTTGCAGTTAATAGAGAGTTCAATATCTTAGGTAATCAGAGTCAAAGGATGAGTTGGGGAAGAACTAACTAAAAAGGTTATATAATAGTAGGTTTGGATAAAAGAGATAAAATCGGTGATAGAATGCAATCATTAAGATTTTACAATGGCCTTTCGTTACTCATCTACATTATTGCATTAACTGCAACTTATGGTGTATTATTGCCCTCTGTAGATGTATTTAGCTACTTGATTTCAATTTCTCTTAATTTCATTCCTCTAATAAATTACAACATTAGAGGAGTTAAAATTAAAGATGTAAAATTAATACCTTCAAAGCATTACCTGGGTCTCTATGACATAAAAAGGAAAGAGATATCTATTTCGTCAATAGCAGTGGACATGCCAGATGTGTTTCTCTTTATAAAATATCATGAGGAAGGGCACTCTAGACAGCCATTTTGCTTGCTATATTATTTAGCTAGAAAGCTATCTCCATTTGCTCTTGCACTATCTATTAGAGGTATACCAGCCGCTGCTAGAAAATATAAATGGTTAATTAGAATTTTAGCCTCTTTTCAATTAGTCTTATTCCTTTTACCTTTCTTCGGTGTTAATATATATGATGAGGTAATGTTATTTTTTATTGTAGTATTTGTAGCACTAATTCTTAGCCCTGTTATAGAGTATATAGTTACGTTACTTTATTTTGGTTTACTATATACATTAATAATTGAGTTAATTACTTCACTTCCGGTAATATTCTTGGACTTTGCTAATTTTTTATTAATATTTAAGCTATTATCGCTATTATTGTTTTATATAGGGTACACAATTTCTAGCTTAGCATATGAAATTGATGCAGATACTTATGCGGCATTAAAACTTAAGGATAGAGTATTAATTGCGTACCAATTATTTGGAAAAAATAAGATAAGAGTAAAACGTCGCGTTTCGATATCAACTTATTTATCGCTATTAGCTTTTACTCACCCTATAGCTGAGTACGAATATTTAAGGTTTATAAAAATTGTTAAAAATATGAAGAATCAAGATCTTTCTTTGCACAATTAAGTTTACAGTCTTAATAATATACACGAAAATACTTGGCTATGAGAGTTTGAAATAGTATTTTACTAAAAGAAAACCTACAATACTTACTATTATTGAAGGAATTGCTACAATAAAATAATTTGACGAACGAATTTAATTAACATATTCTGCCAAGCTATCAACCATGCCTAAAGGTGCCATAGAGATTATGTACTTTAACTCTTTTCTCCAGAAACTGTAATACGCTGAAATCCCCCAACTATAATAAATGAGAAGAGAGGAAGTTCTATCCATTATCTTTATAATTACGATGTAAAGTAAGGGTAAAACAGTTGTAGTAGTTTCAATAAAAGCATTAGGTAGTTCGAGTAAGCCTACGAATATCGCATTCTCCCAGAAGGCTAAGCCTATTCCGTAAGTCTTAGGATTTTCTTTTATAAAACGTGAGAACAGGTACGCAAAACTTGGTTAAAGATGATAGTTAATATTCCGTAAGCAATATAAGTAGGAATCTGAGGAGTTAAGAAAAATGATAAGAACGCCAGTTGTATGATGGCCTTTCCTACTATGGCTGAAGGCTATTGATGAGTGTCAATATCAAAACGTACAATACAGCTTTATTCTTACAAGACAAATGTTAATACCAGAATTTAAGTTTAAACTTAGTTGAATGTATTTAAGCTAAACAACATGAAGATCTTAAAAAGGGAAAAAATAAGAAAGAATTAGCAAGATAATATATTTTAGTGAAAAATAAAATGGGAAATACATTAGAGATGAGAGTACTAAATTTAAAAGAATTAAGTAAAAACGATAATAATAAGAAATTTGAACCAACTCCAATTCCAATGACGAGTTCAATGTGACCCCATATCTGCGGAAGCTGTAGAAACGGGAGGGGGGATTATAAAGCATGCAACTAGAAATATACGAAAAGGTTAGTAGTAAATGGATTCCCATAAAAACTTCTTCAGATTCATAGCCTCTACTTTAGTAATTAAGGACTTTCTTTTAGGATTTCAGTTCTTAGGCTATCCCTTGTATATGTACTTATTTGGTATAAGTCCTTATGAGATTGGTATAATATATTCGCTTGAGTTTTTATCTAAAATTACATTTATTCCAATTCTTCATTATTTTAAGGGCAAAGAGAGGCTAAGCTATACTTTGTCTTTTTTATTTTCATCC
>JAPYVG010000084.1 GCA_028277025.1 Sulfolobaceae archaeon | reverse complement strand
TACTGGTTGAAATTTAAAATCACGGCCGGGTAAGAAGTTATTGTTATGTTAACATTTATATTATTAATAATTGCATTAATCTGCACTTCGTTATCCTCACTTATATCCTTTATAACTATTTCTTTATTTAAAGAATCTTCAATGATGAGTGATAAATAGTCACGTAAAGCTGAAGAAAATGCGCTTAACCCTTTTTGCCATGCTAATACAACGGCGAAACTTTGACTTAATATCTTCAAACCCGGTTACCTCCCTCTATAAGCTATTATTGATTTAGGCTTAAGAGCCTGTTCTTCAGTACTTGACGGCCGGCTTAATATGTTGGACAGATTTGTATAGATATTGAAGGATGATTTTATATAGGAGGCATGCTTGAGCTCCTCTACTATACTCCGATGTTGTTCGATATTGTGTATTTTCTCTATGCCTTTAGTACTTAACAGATAGCTTAATATATTGGACAGAATTGTATTAGCATTGACGAATGGTTTTATATCGGAGGCATACTTGAGCTCCTCTATGGTCAGATATTGTTCAATTTTCTCAATGCCTATATCGTTGTAATTTTTCAAAATCTCTTCTTTAGTCTCATCTTTTGCAATCTCAAGTATATCCCTAATAACCCTACCATAAATTGCTCTAATATCGTAAAATATTTCGAGTAGGACTTCCTCAGGGTCTAGCACCTCAAACGCCTTTTCCAATATTTTCCTCTTAGCATCTTCACCTAGTGGTTTGTAAATAGTCCCAGTACTCATACCCATTTCCTTCATTACTTCCCTTAAGCTCTTACCTTCTTTTTCAGCAATACGGTGAACTAACTCCTTCATAAGCCCTCCGGAAAGGTATTGTGCATATACTAAGACGTTTTCGTAATTACGTGCGTTATTTAACATATCGCGTCACTACTATATCTTCTTTTATGGAAGACATAAATAAGCTTTGCTATCATCGGTGCCAGTGTGGTGATAGTGTCGTCACTTGCTTATTTATATTTCTACAATTTTTAGACTTTATATAATATTCGAATTTATTGTTAATTCTTTATATATAGAATCAACGTTTAATAAATTTATACCCTAATGACGACACTATCTCCACCCTCTCTAATTTCCTGATAAGTACTAAACTATCAAATTTTACTACACATGGGAGGGAACATGAAATGAAATAAGAACTATTTTGGGTTTTCTATCAACTAAAGAGTTTTATTACTTAAATGGAAATATCAATCAAATATTGTGATGAAAATAATGGAGTGTAGGATAAGGTGGGAATTAAGAGGGAAATTCTTGGGAAAACAAGAGATTACAGCGATTCGTTAGGAAATCATTCACGCCTAAACATCATTTTCCATATAAGTAAAATATTAGCTGGAAGAGAGTTTCCCTTATTACGTTAACGTTATTGCTATTGTTGATAATGCTCACCTTCTTAGATACTATACTATCTTTGTTAATTAACGCTAGATGCTCCCTTAACTTAGTTATTATTTCCTCACAATCCTCACAGAGCTTCAACGCCTCGTAATACTCTATTAATTCCTCATGCATTAAAAGTTATTAATCATGGGGAGAAAAATATCTTATGGAAAGAGAGGACGAGATAGAAAGGGCTAAGATACTGATCAACGTTATGCAACAGTATATAATATCTGGAATTGACGACCAAAAAATTGTTGATAACCTGATCCTTACGCTCAGATCGTTTAAGGGGTTGCACGTTGAAAACGTTATAAAGGCACTTTATAATAGGGATGTCAGTAAGGCTAAAGAAGAGCTAATAAAGGTGTTGAGGAGTTGAAAGTACTCCCCGTGGTCTTAGAAACGCTCTCATTGACTAGGGTTGGGGCTACCGGCGTTTACTTTGACTATTCAGCTGCAGACTTAGTTACTTACAAAATTCCACTTCAAGTAAACGACGAAAACTATTACATACCAGCAATATCGGCTACTAGTTTTAAGGGCCTACTCCGTTCTACTTACGAAAGGTATTTAAGGAAAGGGAGGGTTGATACGAAAGTTTTGGAAAACGTTGGGGTTTTAAGTGAGGAAGAGAAGAAGATAGTTTTTGAGAGTCTTAAGGAGGAGTTAAGTAACTACATTTACGCTGGGCTTATTGATAAAGTGGGAGAAACTCTGGAAGAAGCTTTCAAGCAGTATTTAGAGATAACTGGTTATGGTATAGATAAAGCTTGTTACGTTACCTCGGACTTAGATAGGTGCGAGAACTTGGCGTTAATTGAGGACGAGAAGAGACGTAAACTCAAGGAGGCATGGATTAAACTTACTGGGAGGAAGAACTTATGTGAGGTGTGTAGAGTTTTAGGAACTTCTGGTGTTAGGGGGTTTGTGAAGTTTACAGATCTAGTAGCTGTAGATCCTTTTCCGGTGCTCTTGGAGAGGACTACCCATGTGGCTATAAATAGGGTTACCATGACAGTGGAGAAAGGTAAGCTCTTCACTGAAGAAGTAATTCCGGCCGGTGTTAAATTCTTAGGATTTCTAGCAGTGCTTAACGACCCCTTAACTGACAAGGTTGTTGAGATGTTAAAGATATTGAAGGAGAAAGCTGATGAAGGGGAGGTGTGGATAGGCGGTAGGGGGACTTCTGGATACGGTAGCTTCAGATTATACATACCGGGTGAGGTGGTCGAATTTAGTTCTGTATTACTTAAGGGGAAATTTGCGTTAAGTATAACTGAGCCTAAGGAGGTGGGTTGTGATAAAAGGATTCTATGTAAGCTCTTTCCTAACACGTTAATAAACGCTCTTAACCCCGTTAGTGAAGGGGAAGTTGTATTTACTGTAATTACTGAGGGTGGTAAGATTTATGAGGCTAGAAATGGAGAGGAGTTGAAGAGTATTTTGGATAAAGTAAGGGGAGAGAAATATGAGGTAAGGGTTAAGGGAGTGTGGTCTTTATCATGAAGCTCAGTTTGGAGGCTAATGGTAGAATTATTGAGTTTAAAATAGATTCCGGGTTTGATGGTGAGTGCATACTGAGCCATGACGTATTTAGAACATTGTCTGGTGAGGAATTTGAAGGTCCGCTAGTGAGACTTCCGGACGGCCGTGAATATTCTACTAAAATGAAAATAGTAATGGTGAAGTTTCTTAATAGAGAAATTTATACTACGTGTATTAGTAATATCTATATAGATAAAAATCTGATCGGGGAAAAGTTATTAGAGAGATTACAAATAGTTTTAGATTATAAGAATTTACAAGTGAAGGATCCTTGATTAGAATCCACGTTAAATTAGTTCCTTTAACGCCGTATAACATTTCTGCTAGCTTGAAAACGGGAGAAAGAAAAGTAATGTTTTACTTTGGTAGTGATCCATCATTTAAGTTTATTCCTCCTACTACTATTAAAGGCCTCTTGAGAACTGCCGCATGCTATGCATATTTCGAGGGTGCTTGTGAGACTGTAACTGCTAAGATACTTCTTTCAAACTTAGACAGAGTAGAAAGTGAGTTAGAGAAGTGTAAAAATAGCGAAAAGAAGGCAAAGAGCTCATTTACTTGTGCTGAACTTCAAAGATTAAGGGAAAGTGAGGATTGTGAGAGTAAAGTGTATGCTAATATTTTAGGAGATGTTATTGAGAAGTTCTCTAAACCTTGCATAATATGTAGGGTTTTTGGCAATGAAAATATTAGAGCTAAAATGAGGATAGTTATGAGTCATAAAAAGGTTAATACGCAGTTTATAAGCGGTCTAAAATTTACTTATGATATTAAGGAGAAAAGTAAAGGTTTAAACATTGAGGTAAGTAAAGATGAAATAGAATTTGATGTACTCTGTGAAGATGAGGAGTGTAAAAACGTAATAATTGAGGCGTTAAGACAAATAAATGATGGAATAGTGAGATTAGGTAGGTTTAAATCTAGAGGACTTGGTATACTGAGGGCTGAGTATAAGGTTATTACCTAGCAACCCTTAATTATTTCCTCTTTGGTTTTTTCATCTATTGTAAGTGCCATTTCGACAGTACGGAATACTAAGTCGCATATGCTATCCTCTACTAGACATAAAACAACTAATTTATTATCGTCAATACTGAATAATATTCTAGATATATATGGTAGCTTTATCTTACCGCTACCTAAAATGTATTTTTCTTTTGAATTTGATAATAAACACCTTACTAAGGTCTTAAGATGCCAAATGTATCTAACGAGAGTGTTCTCCTCTATTTTAGTAGGTAAAGTATAGTACTTCTTTTTATATTGCTTAGGATTAAAACTGATAGCATATTTTACTAAATCTGAATACATGGGCCTATAACCCCGAATCCCATTTTTACATAAATTCTCTCGAAAGGATTTAAGTTAGCTAATTCAGATTCGTCGTAATAATACCCTATATCCGCATTATCGATTTTAAAAGTAGCTAAATAAACGTATTTTTTATTTGTAACTTTTAAGAACTTTTTCTCCCTAGTATCATAATATATTTTATAAGGAGACATACTGAGATAGTTGGAATTTGTGAATCTGTGAACTTGTACCCTCATATTTTTATATTTAGATATTAAATCAGAAAGGTCTATAACGGGTAAATTATAGACACATTTATCACTGATATTGCTGACTTCCGAAATACTGTCTAAACTAAATATTGTGTTCCAATTACCAATATATGCGCCATACTTATTAATGAGGTTCTTGACTTCATTTTCTTCATTAGCAATTGCATAGCCTATATACGTCAAGTAATATTCCCCCTTATCCACATATTTATAAAGGTAGAAGGGTTCTGCTTTATTACTAATTCTATCAAGCTTAATTCTAGAAACATGTAATTTGTAAATATTATTGTTTTTATGAAAATCTGTAAAACCAATTGTTGTTTGAAGTATATCTTTATTGAGATAAGCAGCGTAAGTAATTCCGCCCGCTATTGTTGTAGAGGGTAAAATTTCTTTATAAAAGCCGTTATAAGCCCTTAATGTTATCTTAAATACTCTCATGTCAACAACCTCGCTATATATCCCTTCAATTTCAATTCGTTATCATGACGAATGGAAAAGACTTTTCCCCTTACCCATTTACTCATTATATCACTACATATTTCTGGTAACTTATTACAGTCTTCAAAAGCTGGATAAGGTAAATCCTCTGCGGAAGACCTTAATAGCCTTATTAAGGCCTCCTCATCGAGGATTTCTTTTTCTACCAGATCCATGAATTTCTTAAAGCTGTAAATATCGACGCCTATTAACTCTGTAACGGGTAAACTGTTCCTATTAACTATTACTGGGATTAGAAGTACTGTAGAGTCCTTTAGAGGTTTGGGTTCAGTATTTATAATTTCCTTAATAATTTTAATTGGAGTGTATGATTTGGCTTTTATAATGTAAACTAGCATCAAGTTCGATATACTGTATCTAGAACCTTCTAAAAATTCTCGGAAAAACGGATATAATACTTCATTAAATAATTTCTTAAAATCCTTCTTACGAATTACTGCTAGGAAAAATGGTGTAGTAATTGAAGGTTCTATTAAAGTTATGTGACCAACTTTTTTAATATACAGTAAGGCCATAAAATACTCAATAATCACAGAGAAGTTCTGTTTAATAGAAAACAATCTGTCTAATGATTTAGATATTTCTATCTTCCTATATGAATCTATTAAATTCCTTATTATATTCTCTACTTCAATTGTGTTTAAATCACATCTATATTTATTTTTAAGTTGTTCTACTTTTTCATTAAAATAATCTATATGGTTTTTTAACAAGTTTTTTATATTATTGCGCAGCCGTTCTAATTCCTTACTGGAAAATATATTATCACAGAGATCTAAAATTTTATTTGCAAATTCATTTATATCTATTCTTTTGCTTTGACTTGCAAGTAAATCTATAAAAGAACTTGTAAGTTTTTCAAACTTTTCTGGATTAGGATCTTTTAATTGTACACAATTATTTACTACAAAATCCACATTAGGATCAGTACCAGATAAAATTCTATCTCTTACATCTTTCAAAAACTCCTTAACTGAATTCCTTAAGTTCTCTAAGTTTAAATGGTAAGCCTCTATCAATGAAACATCTCTATTATCCCATTTCTTTAAGTCTAATTTTATACCTAGAAATATCACATTATCATCATACCCTTCAACTAACTCATCTATACTTCTTCCTCTATTATCTATTTTTTTAAATAAATTGTACCAACCCTCTTTCTCTACATCTGTGTCTCCTCTATCGCCTCTCTTTAGAGTGGAAGTCCTCCCTACAGCATAAGGTGCAAGTCTAACTGAAAGGCAAATGTTGCATAATCGATCTTCAGTTTTTCTAGTAATTATAGTCGGAATTAGATCTTCCCTAACACTTTTCCTTAATTTGCACACACTGCATAATCGATCTTCAGTTTCAATACCCTCTAGTTCAACCTCAGCATTCTCTATTT
>JAPYVG010000083.1 GCA_028277025.1 Sulfolobaceae archaeon | reverse complement strand
ACTATCTTCAGCGTAATCTAAGGGAATATGCCCTCTATTGTCGGCAATCCGTGGGTCAGCGCCACGCTCGAGCAAAACCTTAACGACGTCAACGTGACCTTCTCGTGCTGCATAATGTAGCGGGGTCCTACCGGCATTATCTTTAGCGTTTGGGTCAGCGCCACGCTCGAGCAAAACCTTAACGACGTCAACGTGACCTTCTCGTGCTGCATAATGTAGCGGGGTCCTACCGGCATTATCTTTAGCGTTTGGGTCAGCGCCACGCTCGAGCAAAACCTTAACGACGTCAACATAACCAAGAAATGCTGGTATATGCAGTCGCATCCGGTCGTGGGGTACTGGAAATTCCGCTGGAAATTCCAATGGCATCACGCCTTTGGATTCTAATCTTAATTTTTCCGCACGTTCATTTATAAACTCCATTAGCTTTTTCTTATCCTCAATGCCTAGATTTACCTTAGTCCATTCCAGTATTTCAGGGCATTGATCCAAGATATTTTCTATATCATCAACAAATCTATGTATCCTTTCTCTGCCACTTACTTGAGAAGATGGACTTATTCCCGCTAAACCACCTAGACCGAAAGCAAGTGAAGAGATAACTAGACCTTTATTTCTCAGTCTCTCTAAAATATTTCTAACCGTCTGAACGTCCTCTTTCAAATAGTCCGCTATCTTCTTAGGTGTAGTAGGAGTTCCAGCCTTAGAAAGAATAGCTATACTTATAACCACTGCACATTCTGCGGGTGTCAATCTTTTTGTGTTTAACGCACTTTTCTCCTTCACGCATACTTACTTGATACACTTAGCCTTATAAATTCACTCAACTCGAATTAGGTATTATGATATTCTTCTACATTATTGCCAGATAAAATGTTACAGTGAATTAAATTAATCTAAAGCGTATACTAATAAAGAGAGTTCACCCATCAACGAATGATTGAAAATCTCACTTTGGATATAATCATTTTTAATAATAATATTCTACAATAGAAAATTGAACTTATAACCACGTGAACCTTAAATTAATTATAAAACCTATAGGAAAAATTAAAAAGTTTCCTATTAATCATTCATTATTACACAATAATAAAAAGTAAAGTTATGTAATATATTTCTTTAGCATCCCTCACAGTTTTCTCTAGCTTTACTAATGGCTTTAGCCCAGCTCATCCTAGCGAGGAGGTTAGCTGGACTAACTATAACCTCAATTTTAATATCGCATGTCCTAATCTCCAATCGACCCGATTTTCAGAGAAATCGACTATGATAAACTGTAAGCTCTCACTTACGCATACTCCAAAAATAGTGTGCACAGAAGCTATACGTAGATGACAGTAAAGCGGGAGTAGAGGACCCTTTTAAGGAAAAGACGTTTTCTATGAGATTTGGGCTTCATTGAATTTTCACGAATTTGTATCCGATCCTCAGCCCTTGGGCTTCACCGGAGTCACGGGGCATCGCTCCGTTCATACCCCTCCGCCCCTTTAGCGGGATAACCCCGACCCACATCCGCGGAATATCACGGATGCGGGGAAACCCGCACATCTTGAGGTAAATATTTAATGATGCGTTCAATTGCCTATCAGGAGTGAGCCCGCACCTCCCACACCTAAAAGTCCTGCCGACCTTTCAGGAAACCAATCCACACCTGGGGCAGGACTTGGAAGTGAGTGCGGACTCACCTCCTTAATGAAGGAACCGTATAAGGGAGCCTTATATTTAAGCACACGATGAATTGTCCTCCACACAGTCCTCGAAACCTTCTTAGGCAGCTTGTCATCAGCGTCTTGGAACATTGACTGCTTATTCAACTTCTCAACAGCAATATTCTTTGTAAGGGGTAGGAAAGGGGACTATGTAATAGATATTGGTTGGTTGAATGAAATGAGTGAAAGTAGGCACAAGAGTGAAGTTTATTAGTCAGGAGTAATGTAACTTTAATTGGTTGAATGAAATGAGTGAAAGTAGGAACAGGCAGGACGTTGAAAGGTTCCTAAGGAACTTTTACGTTAATTCAGCAGAAATATACAAAGGTAGAAATATTTCTGGATTTATAGATTGGCTACCACCAGGTGCAATGCTAAGGCAGAAAATAACAGATAGCTGGATTAATTTCTTCGTAAAGAGAATACCTAATGTCTTCATAACGGATGGAAGTACGATACTGCCATTAATCGTCTTTAAGGCATCTGGACATCTTACCAATTTTACCGATCCAGTGATAAAATGTCCAAAATGTTCGAATATCTATAGAGTAGATCACTTACTAAAGGAAACTAACGGTAAACTAATCTGCCCTAGAGATTTAACTGATCTAAAAGATCAAGAAATAAAACAAAAGAGTCTAATGTTGGAACTAACAGTAGGTTTGACCGATGAGATAAATGCCGCATTAAGACCAGAGACTGCACAAAACATTTATATTAATTTCATGAACTTTAAAGCAATTGGACTAAAGTTACCATTTGCTATTGCGCAAATAGGCAGATCTTACAGAAATGAAATATCGCCCCGTGGATCTAGGCTCAGAGAGTTCGTCCAGATGGAAATAGAAGAATTCGTTCTACCCTCTCATTTAGATTCACATCCACTTTATGACAGCGTTAAAGAGATTAGATTACCCATATTTTATGAAGAACGGACTGTCGAAATTGAGTTAGATGAAGCCGTTAAAAAGGGTTTGGTGCCTAATGTCAGACTAGCCTTTTGGATAGGTAGGGAGTGGCTATGGCTAACCAATGAACTAGGTTTACCTGGCGATAAGATCAGGTTCAGAGTCGTACCACCTGAAGAGAGGGCCTTTTACTCAAAGGGTACGATAGACGTGGAAGTAAATGTAGAAGACGATTGGGTTGAAATAATAGGCAATGCTTATAGAACGGATTATGATCTCACTGTACATTCTAAATACTCTGGTGCTAATTTAAGTGAAAACGGTGTTATCCCGCACGTTATAGAACCGTCCTTTGGCCTAGATAGAATTGCAATGGCCGTTTTGCTGCTAAATTATGACCCTAGTCCATCAGATAGAAATTGGCCATTATTTAGAATACCATACAAATTATCGCCTTTTGAGATAGGTATAGCCTCTATCCATTATAGCGATAAATACATTAACATTGCGGAAAAAATCGATTTAACATTAAGATCTTTAGGTTACGTTACATTTAAATTATTTGAAAAAGGTAAAATAGAGGCTCAATATGCTAAAGCTGATGCTCTAGGTATTCCATTAGTAGTTACTGTAGATTCTAAAACTTTAGATGAAAATACAGTAACTATTAGAAATAGGGATACGAAGGCGCAAATAAGGGTGAATATTACAGAAATAGGCCAGGCTATAAAAAACCTTCTTTCGGGCGGAGGATATGAACAAAGGATCTAAGGGATCTTCTATAATCATCGTACTTGTACTTGTTGTAATTAGCGTACTTGTTGCCTTTTTTGAGGCTGTAATTCGCATATTTGCTAACTTTTTTAAGCTTGTTGCATTATTTAAGCAAAAATCTTTTAAAGAAGGGATTCATACATCATTCTTTGCAACTGTAGGATTGGGTATTTTCTATTATCTTGACATGAAGGGACTTTCGTTAATATTTACAATTCCGTTAATTATGCTAATATATGGACTAACTATATTAGTAATTTTAGGACTAGAAAAAATGTCAATACACAAAAATAATTGGGCACAACTATTCTTAATTATAGGCTTTGTTTTTTATGACGTACCAGCTAGTTTAGGTTATTTATCGTATTTTGCAAATAACGACATAGCCTTAATCTTTAACTTACCCTTCGAGTTCGCCGTATTTATAACAGTATTTATTTCTATTTTACTTTTTATAATAATGTATTATTATAGAAATTCAACATATTTTGTAAAATTCAAATACTATTATACATCCTCACTAATCCTACTCATCCCACTCTTAGGTACAGGTGATAAGATACAAATAACTGAAGTAGACTGGATAGGCTTAACGTTATTTGCGATGGTAGGCTTTACACCTATATATAATAAATTAGGGGATAAAAAATACTTGAATTCCACAGATGAAAGGAAGGAATTCATGTATGGAGTGATAATAGGCTTTTTAGTAATAACTGTAATTATTATAATGTATATTTTAATTGGTTATTTTAATCTTGAACTAAACCTAAATCCTAAAATAGGCAAACTATTAGTAGGGATAAATGGATTGATAGCTTATTTAGCCTTCTCTACATCCTTTGCAGATCTCCTTAATCATCTCATTAAAAAGCACATAAACGAAAAAGGAAAACCAGAAAATGTTCAGCTAGATTTGAGAACAAGGGTCATGCCTTTAATAATGAGTATTAGTATAATTCAAAACCTATTTAATAGAATAATTATGAGTAAAAAACAAATAGATAGTAAAACTATATTAATGATCGTGACCATGCTAATGACGATACTAATAGATATAATATTAGGGGCTATAATATTAATATTGGGGTTGCCAGTGTATCGATATCTCGTCTACTCTGGTTTAGTAGGAGGATCGTTACAATACATCATCCCAATAATATATTTATTAATTGAGGAAAAAAGAAAAAATAACTTTTTATATCATAAAAATCAAAAATCAATTTTCAACTCTATACGTATGTTTTTTCAACTAACACTATCGTAAACAGATTCGCTAAAAATCTGAAGGAGATCTACTCCAACACTCGATGTGTAATATAGTCTTTTTCATAATAGCTACAACGGGGGCTAAAAGGGAGTTAAACCTAGTGTTAGGTAATGGGGGCTGTTGGGCTAAGTGTGCTAAGGACCTTAAAAAGGAAGCTAATTAACAAGAAGCCCAAGAACCTAAACGAGACTAGGGCAATGCTTGGAAGGAATGAAAATTAGCGAAATATCAAAAATACTACAAGTTCACAAGAGCACAAGTGGATTAATGAATTCCAGAGAGAGGGAGAAAAATGCCTATTCCACAAGGAAAGAAAAGGAAGAAAAAGAGGGTAAACGGGAGGGATAAAGGTAGAAGAACTAAAAGGAAAAACCTCATGGGAAGCAAAGGCCTACATAGAGGAGAAGTTCAACGTAAAGATAGGCTACATCTTGAAGAATTGCAAAAAAGACTGAAAATTCCCTACATAGAACCCTACAAGATCGACAAGCCAGTAGATGCTGACTTAGGGAGAGGTTGAAGGGTAATATTAAGAAGGGCGTAAAAGTGTTTTTCATGGACGAGTCTGGTATTAGTCATAATCCCTCTAAGGTTTGTATGTTGCTAGGGTTGATTATCCAAGTGTTAATATTCTAGCTTGTATTCCCTTGTTTAATGGTAAGCATCGTTTTATGCTCACAATGTTGATTCTAGATATTTCAGATTAGCTATTTCTCAAGGCACTCTCAAGCAAACTACGAGTTGCACTATCTTCAGCGTAATCTAAGGGAATATGCCCCCTATTGTCGGCAATCCGCGGGTTTGCCCCACGCTTAAGCAGCAGTTCGACAATCTCAGCATAACCTTCAAATGCTGCTATATGTAGTGGCGTCCTACCCATATTATCTTTGGCGTTTGGGTCGGCGCCATGCTTAAGCAAGACCCTAACAACGTCAGCATGACCAAGAAGTGCTGCTATATGTAGTGGCGTCCTACCCATATTATCTTTGGCGTTCGGGATTGCCCCACGCTTAAGCAGCAGTTCGACAATCTCAGCATAACCTTCAAATGCTGCTATATGTAGTGGCGTCCTACCCATATTATCTTTGGCGTTTGGGTCGGCGCCATGCTTAAGCAAGACCCTAACAACGTCAGCATGACCTTCTTGTACTACTATAACCAATGGCGTCCAGCCGTCATCAATTTTGGCGTTTGGGTCGGCGCCATGCTTAAGCAAGACCCTAACAACGTCAGCATGACCTTCTGGTGCTGCATAATGCAGTGGCGTTTGACCGGCATTATCTTTGGCGTTTGGGTCGGCGCCATGCTTAAGCAAGACCCTAACAACGTCAGCATGACCAAGAAGTGCTGCTATATGTAGTGGCGTCCTACCCATATTATCTTTGGCGTTTGGGTCGGCGCCATGCTTAAGCAGCAGTTCGACAATCTCAACGTGACCTTTAAATGCTACATAATGTAGTGGTGTTTGACCGGTATTATCTTTGGCGTTCGGGATTGCCCCACGCTTAAGCAGCAGTTCGACAATCATCTCAAAATAACACCCTTGTACTGCTTCATGTAGTGGCGTCCTACCCATATTATCTTTGGCGTTTGGGTCGGCGCCATGCTTAAGCAAGACCCTAACAACGTCAGCATGACCAAGAAGTGCTGCTATATGTAGTGGCGTCCTACCCATATTATCTTTGGCGTTTGGGTCGGCGCCATGCTTAAGCAAGACCCTAACAACGTCAGCATGACCTTCTTGTACTGCTTCATGCAGTGGCGTCCTACCCATATCATCT
>JAPYVG010000082.1 GCA_028277025.1 Sulfolobaceae archaeon | reverse complement strand
GTATCCTTATATCCCCACTTACTTCTATGGAAAACATAGTATTTCCGTATATATCTTTTCCCAACTTCTCCCTAGAGTATTTGAAAGGGTTCTCTTGCAACAACTCCAATTTCTCTAAAATCAGCATAAGCAATTTATCATTGAATTCATCAGTAGCGAATTCTATGAATTCCTCATAGCTCTTAGCCTTCTTCAGCTGAAACCTTAACTTCCACTCTCTGCAAACCACGATAAAAGATATAGAGAACTTACTTTAAAAATCTATTTCTATCTCTTTTCGTATATTATCTCGCTAGAAATAATAGTTGTAATAATGGTAGTTATGTAGTTGTGTTGCTGTAGACAGCATTAGTATCCCCATGAGAACAGCTACACCGTTTACGGTAGACCCAAAATCATATTAGAAAAAATATTTCTGATAGGATAATATCTAATCCGTGAAAGATAAAGAAATTTATAAGAGTGTAAAGAATTGAAGAAAGGGTTTAAGGTGAGGGAGACATAGTATTACTACGTGAGATAGGAAGATGGTGATACCCGGTCTCCCTCACTAAAATAACATTCAACAAATAGGATATAAATTACTTTCCATGCTAAACTTCAAGGGAAAGAAAGGAGAAGAGGTAGCAAAAACCCTCATCTCTGCTTGTTTGTGGAACGATTCAGTAGAGAACAAGTCAAGAGCGTATGACGTATCCCCACAGACCGTGAGGAACTACGTAGAGAAACAAGGGATAGAAGTAATTGAAAAGCTATTGGAAAAGGCTAGGAAAATATCCTTAGAAGTACTGAAGGGAGTAAAGGAGATAGACCTCTCGATTGACTTGCAACTAAGACGTGATATGAGAAACCGGTGAAAGGACTGGGAAGTTCAGAGAAGGGAAACTCGTGGAACTACGCAACTGCAACAACCAAGTAGGGAGAATACTATTACTTGCCTTCATTCCGCAAGTGAGCGGTATGACTAAGGAAGAGATAGTGAAAAACCTCGTGGAGCAAGTTGTTGCAATGGGATTCAAGATAAGGATGATAACTCTTGACGCCGGTTTCTACACTGTCGACGTGCTCAACTTCATTTCACAGTTTAATTACATAGTCGCTGTCCCGGTTGGGGATGTGAAGGTGTTTGAAGATTTTGACGGGGATTACATGACTAATAGTAAGAGGCATAGGAGGGATGAGCAGGTCAAGTTCAGGCTTCTCGTGTACAGCAAGGAGAAGGTTAGGAGAAAGAGGAAGAAGAGTCTTGTTTGTTTTGCTAGGGCTACTAATCTAGACTTGCCCAAGGGGGAAGTGTTGGATTTGTACAATAAGGTAAGGGGTTCAATAGAGACTTCTTATAGGAACATTAAGGCTTTTCTTCCATTCACTAGTTCTACTAAGTTTGTTTTCCGCACGTTGATCTTCGTTCTCGCCCTTGTACTTTACTTATATACCGTATTCAAGGGGGAGGTGGGGAGAGAGGAGTTTAGATTATTATTAATTCTTTTATTTTTTCCTGATTTATTCAATCCGGAGAATTTTACAATTAATGTAATTGAAACACTTATTTACACTATAGATTTATTTTTAAGGAGGTGATTTTGGGTCTACCGTTCTGGAGGAGGGAGAGGCTTCAGGGTTACCTCACGATCTTCACCATCATGACCAACGTCGTCAGGGAGCTGATAGGGGAGCTGAACCTGAGGAGCGTGGAGGCGTTCCTCAGGTTCGTTGAACGTTATTTAGGCGGACCACCTGGGCTGATGAAAATCTTTAAGTTACGTTAAAGTCCCATAACTGCTGTAATTTCTAGATATATCTTAGTAAAAAACTTAACATAATAATTCTAAAAATAATCTAACTGCAATATCCACAATTCCCGCAACAATAAATAACGTTATAAAAATCATAATTAATTCAACTGTAAAGAATTTTTCAATATTAGAACTACTGGAATAGAACACCGTTTTACCTCCTAATTGAATTGAATTCTTAGTAATATAATTATAAAAGTTAAGTATATACAAAAAATTAATTAGTTGAATTATGAAAAACGTTGCACCTAAAACCCTTATATTTTTTATTCATAGATTATTTTAGTTATCCGTCATTTTTATTATTTTAATTATCCGTTAGCTTTTCTCTTTGGGGCGAAAGTGAAATGACCTGGAGTTTTTAAATTTCGCTTTCAAATGTAAAATCAAGGGTTACATAATCACAACTATGATTTTTTTACCGTTATTATGATTATTATAACTTTTATTCCTAATGAAATAATATACGAAAAGAGAAAGATTTTTAAATATGTTTTCTACATCTTTTAATGTGGTTTGCGAGAAGTAGGAATTGAGGTTTTCCATGAGGAAAGCTAGAGATTATAGAGAATTTACGTAATACGTGGCAGATAATTTTAGTGATAAGTTATTGAGGTTAATTCTTGAAAAATTAGAGTTATTAAGAAAAGATCCTTTGAAGTACGCCAGGGAAAAATTAGGTAAGGATAAATATAACAATCCTATGTTTCCATAGAAGTTACGGGGGATACAAGGATACTTTATAGCGTTGTTCCGAAAAATTGTATAGTTTTCATTTGGGAGATCAGGTCTCATAAGAAGGTTTACGGGCGCGATCCTTAGCTTTTTCTCTAGCAACATTTAACAAATCTTCTTTAAACTTCTCAAAGTCCTCATCTGACTCAATCACTAGAAACCTTTCTCCGTTCTTATCCTCAACAATTCTTATATGTATAAACTTCTCACAGAGGTTATTAAAACAATTTGCTGATAGAGTTTCTTCTCATCCAATTTAAAAAATTGTTAAGTAAGCAGTATAACCACCTATATGGGATCTCGGCTTTCTATTCCCGTTAGAAAAATTCAATAAACTCCCCAGTTTACTCTACAAAAATTCAGGGTAATTAACCCTGTGTGGATCCGCGATTTTTTAGTTAAAAGAGCAATCTTACGTTAACGGGAACAGTATTAACAAATCTGTTAATCCTGAGGGGAGAGATTAAGTAATAGAGTTTTTGTAGCGTTGTTAGGCTATTTACATACTCCTTAATCCTACTTAAGGAAGAGGACAAGAGAAGCTATTTGGAACTCTTACTACAACTATGAAGAAATATAACGTCGAGATAGTTGTTACCGATGGCGTTGAGTCACTAGACCGTGCTATTAACTCTTCACAAATGAAAATAAAGAGACGATACTGCATTGTACACATGAAATACAATATGACTAAGGGCGAGAGAGAAGAGTTAGATAAACTCATCAAATCGACTGAAGAGGGAGAAACTATGAGTGGCAAGTACGGTGTGCTTAATTGCCTTGAAACACCGAGGTAGGTGTGGAAGTGGCTTAAGAGTGACAACCTTGTCGAGTCTTTTAGTTGTGGAGAAGAAGCGTTTTGACAAGTCCTATTGCCCCTTGGAGAATTTTACAAATCGCACGGATTATTGCCATGGAGTTACCTATTCATTAATTATCTCATAAGTGTAATATTATTACGGTTATCCTTATTTTTATTTTTATTCAGTATATATTTAGATTTCCTCCATAGAATTATGTTAATTATAAGAAAAATCACAATTCCAAAGAAAACACGAACTACCTATAATTAAGGTCTTGTGAGTATTAGCCATAATTCATTAACATATGCGGTATTATCTAACTCTTTCGTTATCGTAATCTGAACAATGTATAAGTTACCTATTTTTTGGGTCGATGCAGTAAGATAGTAAGAAGCTTCAACAAAACCTATAGAATACAGTGTCACATTATAAGTCTTGTTATCACAAGTTATCAGATAATGATAGGCCTCTCCACCGGTATACGTCACAGAGCTCGGATTCGGAAGAAGCTCAACTTTTATACCGTTAGCTTGAATTTTTTGAGGAGTGTAGTCAGAATTTTCGTAGTATACATGTAAGATCAAGTATTTATATAGTACATGACCTATAGATATTGTACTCCCATTTATAAACGTAGCATTTAATATAAACTCCTTAGAGAAGTTGGAATACGGTTCGTAAATTAGGTACATCCACGTCTTATTTTCCTCTGTAGCATTTAGATAAGTTTCTTTTGCATCAATTAAGATTTTCTTAGCATAATCTAGCTCGGTAGAGTTTTGGCCAATAGTTGAATTACTAGTAATACTCCCTAGATTATGCTGAGATTGTTTATGATTAAATATGAAATATAGGCTAGCAGAAATGATTAATATAATAATAAATAAAGTAAGAATTAGGAAGAGGTTCTTAAGATTCATTGATCTCACCAAATCTTTTCCCCATTGGAATAATGGTTTCCTCCTATCTTATAGCCCACATATAATTTTCCGTGAATAATTAGTTTTATTTGCATATTCTCCCATATACTCTTTGGTACATTATAGTAACTATTACCATTTATACCTTCATATGCATAAGCGTTTGGCCATCTAGTTGAGGTCCACGGCTCTATTAACCAGTTAGCGTCCTCTATTTTGAATGCATTCCCGTCTCCTAATGCTAAAAGTTCTTGTTCGTTGATAGTATAAGCTTCTAATATACCACCCACTGGTGTAACTACATCTGTATCATCTCCTAGAACGTATACATTATAGAGGGTTGCTGTACTCCAATCAACAAAATAAAGATAAACCTAATTAGTACCATCATTTTGAGGTATAAGCCTAATTCCGAGCTCATAAACCGTATTAGGTTTTGGCTTAAATTCAAAATCATTTATCTTGAACGGGGTACAAGCAAAATCACAACTTAATTGAGGATTTGTTGTACCTGCTGATATATGCCATTTCCAATTAGGATGATAACCTAATGAAGTTTGATAGAAACTTTTTGTAGACACGGATGCCCAGATTACGATTAGACCGGTTAAGTATACTTTAGTCAGACTATAAACCTACAATATCTGATATCCGATAAACAAGTCTTCTTTGAGGTTGAAGATACGCTAAATGGGACTACACCGACTAATTTCCCAATCATTCCTTCAAGTAACTACATATTTATTGATGCATCAGCATTAAATAGCCCAGCTATATTTAACGGACTTCCACTCTATAACGGTATACAATTTGTGATGAAACCACCATCTGCAATGGCGTATGTAGTCCTAACGTTTGGCTTTGGAAGTAATGATATGGGGACTCAAGGAGTCCACTAATACTGGTGAATAAATTTATATAAGCTAACATTTCTTCTTTACTTTAATGAGAAACATAATTTTACCTATATTAGCGGTAACTCTAGTTCTTCTCGGTATATCGTTCTATCTACACCCGGTAAGAGGCAGTACTACAACTACCACCACTACAAATACTACTTATACCAATACTACATGGACTAATACCAGTTTACCCCCACAAGTACAACAATTAGTAAAAGAATTAGCTAACATTCAAACGCCGATTATATTCGGTAATGAAACACAAACTACAACAACACAAACAACATCCGTGCAGACATCTACAACTAAAGTTACCTCCCAACAGTGGTACGTTCAGTACGCCCCAGAAATTGTGATAGTGATATTGCTAACCCTTTTAGGACTTTTATACAAGAGACGTTCAAAGAAATAACCCCTTTATAAACTCACTTTCTTTTTTGCGCCTTATGAAGTGGAGGCTATCTTTACTACTGTTAACTCTTTTATTCTTACCTATCTTCTTTTTACCGTCAAACGGGGCTATATGTTTTGGTTAGGGTGGCGGGGCTAACTACTTTTAAGTCCGTAGAGAAAACGTAATGCGTCTGGAGTTTCATTTGATCACCTTAATTTTCATAATCTAAATCGTCTGACTTTCTTATATAAAACATATTAGTCAGATCTGGGTAATACAGATCTGACTGGGGTGTAGGCCGTGACGCTCCTTGGGCTTAAAGTCTGCCGGGGAGCTTGGCCGCCTCCAACTCGAACCGGAAGTTGGGCAAAAAGCCCGAATAAAACATAAGGGTGAGTACAATTGGAGGCACCCCCCAGTTCGGGAATAGACGTATCAAAAGATAAATTAATTGTACTATAATAAGCAGTTTAACGCTAGTGAGTAAAGCAGGTTCCATGGCGTAAGTAGTGTGGACTATGCTCAATTTTTAAGGAAAGTTTTTATACCGGAAGCTCTCCGCCAGCGAGGGTTCCTCTCATTTACTTTCAGTTTTTTATCTAGGATTAACGATATTATCTCTAGGTACAGAATTAGTAGATTTACCTATAAGCCTAAAATTTATCATAAAATAAAACATTTTCACGCCTAGTTTTATTCTATCTTTCTTTGTACAGTATAACGAAAGAATTTAATGTAATTTTCTATGGTATCTCTTATTTTTCCATAAGAGTCAATAAACGTCCTACTAGAGGAAATGGATTAAAATAGGCAAGTAAAAATTCCTTCTCAGTAGTTCCTCAGTACGGCGGATATCCACCATCCTGATATCCGCCGTAAGGGCCTCCGTATTGTCCTCCTCCCATCATTCCTCCTTGTGCAGGGGGAGCACTTGCAACTACTTGTGCAATGAAGTTAAGTAATTGTTCCTCTCCCGTATATTGTTGGTA
>JAPYVG010000017.1 GCA_028277025.1 Sulfolobaceae archaeon | reverse complement strand
TCTTGCAAGATAATATTACTATTTTGCAAGAATATTTAGTTAAATTATTTTATTCACTTTTTAACTCCCTTGAATTATTTTCGGGGTGATGAATTTGGGGTCTAGGGTAGTAGGTGAAAGGACAAGTGAGGGCAAGCCTAACTCTACTATAGGAATTCCGAATGCGGCCGTCTTACCGCTCCCGGTCTTCGCTTGTACGACAACGTTCTTTCCCTCTAATAATAATGGGATCACTCTTTCTTGAACTATGGTTAGCTTACTAAAACCCATTTCTTTAAGAGCTCTATCTATCTCGGGTGAAAACATAATATGCTGGCGTAATACAAATTAATAAATCTATTTAAAAAGCGGGCGCTATAATAGAGATTGTGAAAATTGCAATTATTGGCGGAGGACCGGCTGGGCTTTCATTAGCCTATTTCTTAAAGGGGACTAAAATAGAAGCTACAGTATACGAAAACCTAAATGACGTAGGATTAAAACCTTGCGCGTGGGGAGTATTAAGGGGCATAGAGGAGTACATTCAGATACCAAAAGAGGCAATAATTTCTGAAATTAAAGGTTTCAAAATCTATTTAGATAATAAACTAGTGTTTGACATAAAGGGAAGAGAGATATTGGGATATATAGTACATAAGCCCAGGTTTTTGAGGATTTTAGGGGAGAAAGTCGACTTGAGGTTAAACTCTAAAGTAGTTGAAAAAGACGGTAAGTTATTTGTAAACGAAAAGGAGGAGGAGGCTGATAGGGTTATTTATGCTACCGGGCATTACTCCTTTAAGGGCGAAGATTATGCCATACCAGCTATTCAATACATTACGGACTATAAAATAGATCCAGAAACAGTAGAGATGTACTTTTACTCCGATTTATTGGGTTATGCATGGATTTTCCCAGAAGAGGACGGTTCAAAAATAGGTATAGGTGGATATGCGTCTATAGATTTATTGAAAGAGAGGCTAAAAGGCTTAGTTAAAGGGAAAATAAAATCTTTTCATGGCGCTAAAGTAGCAGATTATGGAGTAATAGAAGAGAGGTTAAACGGTAAATATATTGGTGAAGCACTAGGCACAGTTTACGCAGTTACGGGGGAAGGGATAAGACCTTCTATTATGTCATCAAAGATAATGGCAGAGAGCTTATTAAAAGGGAAGGACTTCACGAAGGAGTTTAAAAAGAGTAAACTTTATTGGACCCTACAAGTCCACGCTAAAGTTATTAAAGACGCTAAGAAGAAGGGTAACGTTAAGGGGTTAGAAAAAGTATTAATGAAGACCCCACCAGAATTAGTATTAAAATTTGCAATGGGTGATTTCTCAAAACTAGACTTATTAAAAATCTTCGGAAGGGCAATATTATGAAGAACCTAGCGTTTCTAACCCTCACGATTTTAGAATGGATCCTATTCTCTTTAATCTCAAATCTCACTTTTCTTGTTCACAACCTTTAGGAATAATAATTTTCTCCATGGGGGCTTGTCCACTGAAGGAAAGAGAAAAAGCTTCAAAAGCGTTTAACCGCTTGTTATTCACTACAGACCTCTGTTTACTCTTTACGTTGAATAATAAGAAACTGACTTATAGTGTGATACGAATGCAACCTAGCCTGCGAATTGTAGGTATCAAAAGGCTTATTATTCTCCTCAGTCGTTAAGTCTATCGTGGAATCGGACTACTTATTCGCTCTTCTAGAAATATTCATATTAATTTTTGTTGCTGAGATAGTGAGGAGTTATATGGGGAGATACGGTTTGCCCCTTATTATTGGAGAGATCATAACGGGGATCATATTAAGCCCCTACGGATTTGGCGAAGTCTTTAACAGGATTTTGAACATGCCTTTGTTTACTGTTAATGATTACTTATCCTTTTTAGCAGAATTCTCCATGATTCTGCTCATTTATTCTTCAGGACTTGAGCACGGGATGAGCACCTTAAAAAGCTCCGGAATTTATGGTATACTAGGGGCTCTTTTCGGAGCTTTAGTACCTTTCCTAGTCGCTCTGGCACTTCTCCCTTATCCACAGTCATTGATTTTAGCCGTTTCGGTGGGCGCAACTAGTATTGCAGCAGTTTCATCGATATTAAAGGAGAGAAACGTGGAGGGAAGTATTTCGAACTTCATTACAGTGGCCTCAGCTGTTGATGACGTCGTTGATTTGCTATTACTGACTGTGGCACTATCCTTGATCTCGGGTGAGAAACCTTCATTTCTGTCCGTTGCAAAGACAATCGTTTTTTACATGGTAATAGGGGCACTAGCTTTCGCCTTAGCTGTAGTGATTTTACCCAAGTTAGCTGATAGAATAGGGGAGAATTACGTAGAGGAGTTTCCGTTTATATCACTGTTTGGGTTAGTGTTTATCTTGAATACTGTGGGGTTTTCTCCGGTTGTACCAGCATTCCTTGCCGGCATTGCGCTCGCTGAGAGTAAGAAAAGAGAGGAGTTCCTACGGATTTCCGAGTCTCTCCTTGCAATTTTCGGCTCCCTCTTCTTTGTTACAGTAGGTTTTCAGCTTAATATTCAGAACATTACTTTCAACGGAATGATTCTCGGCCTAGAGCTCTTCGTGATCGCAATGGTCTTCAAAATAGTAGGCGTCTTTCCGTTCGCTTACTTGCAAACAAAGAGCTCGAGGTCGGCGTTCTTGATCTCGATTGGAATGACACCTAGAGGGGAGACGGGTATAGTAGTAGGTTCTTTAGGACTCACGTATAATGTACTCAACACAGATGGTTACTTCGCCGTAATTTTAATGACTCTCTTAACCACTCTTTTCGGAGCCTTACTCTTCTCGCACTTCTCAAAAGAAGTTAAATAACCGTTAAGAGAATTCTTCATATGAACTTAAACACGCATATAGGTGTTTCCCTCGACTAGGGTGAATATGTATGATCCCTTAGCCCGTGGTGGAATTAAAAGTAATTAAAAGTAAGGAAAAGTTACGCCACGGGTAAACACTTGGACAGAGAGTATATTTACTAAAAGAGCGATATTTGCAAGGTATCAGCTACACAGAGCTTTATTCCACAACTTGTTTTTTGTTATAGCCGTTACACTTTTTAGTCCTTACCTCGGTTTAGGCGTGTTTTTACACATGTTACTGGACATGTTGACTTCTCCTACAGATAGGGGAATCGAGTTGTTTTTCCCTCTGGGGAGGCTAGTAAAAGGCATTAAAATGGACTACGAGGGGAGAGTAAGAACTTGAAGAGGGATAATGTGGGTTTTAGAAGACCCAGTAAGGCTGATAAATCGGACGGCAGATGTAGGGTTAAGAGAGCCCGCTAAAATGCCTTGGCTGAGAGTTTACGGACCTTTCAAGAATAGTAGGCTCGCGGATTGGACAATATTTTATTCTAGTTTTATATTCATTCAGCTTTTCGAGATTCACGATCTACTGAACTGGTGGATACAGTTCCTCTCGACTGTTTTCCTTAAGTACACCTTTATTACAATAGGAATAGTATTGTTCTACGGTATAGGAGAATTATGGAGGAGAAAGTTGCAATTCAAAAACGTTACAGATAACCAAAAACTGGCAATAATATCAGTTATGACGATAGGAGGTCTAATGATCATATCAAGGGGAATCACTATTTATGCCGGTAAAGCTGACAGCCTACGAAGTCCAAGTAATCAGGTTAGTGATAATTTCTTTCGTAGTAGGTCTCATAATCGGCCTATTACACGTGAGATTGAGGTTTAAAGAAATAGTAATGTAGTCTTGCATTTTAACAATTATCTGCTCTTACTCTTTACTATTTTCTCGTTATTCTTACTTATGATCTTCTATCACGAGTAAAGGCCGTTTATCTTTACTCTCCATGAGCCAAACGATTAGGCGAGTACTTACCGTTTGTCCCTACACTTTCATTTCAATCATTTTATGTTCATTCATGATCGAGTGTAGGGACTTAGCCCTCAACCACCTTTTGGGTGGGTCATGGGACTCCTTCGAGCCCAACGGCACGGGGCTCACATCTCTGCAATCACTCCCACCCTTTTGGGCATAGCCCACATCGGCGTGAGAGATCATCATTTATCAACAAAAGTTTGTTACAAACAAATATAAAAAGATTTCTATCAACGTGAAAAAGGATTCAGTCCTTCCTTTACTAAAAGGGTTCTTACGCATTTATTGGTGAGCACATGTTATAGTTTAATACCACTTCATTAGAGTCTGGCGTTTATACAGTCAATTTATACATAGATTGAGTAAAGAATATGAGTTAAGTTGTCCAGTAATACAGCATGAGAAGGTTAAAGGTTAATGTTAAAGGCAAAGTCTTAGTTTTTTCCGATATTCATTTACCCTATTCAAAACCAGATACTCTTAAAAGAATTGTATCCGCTGAGAATCCAGACCTTTTAGTGCTTTTAGGGGATATAGTCGTTGATCCTAGGTTTGACTATAGGTCTATTTTTACGGTTCCAACAGTTTTCGTGAAAGGTGACGAGGATGTAGTAGATGGGGATACTGATGTGCTTGAGTTAATTTACCCTAACTTTAACGTTGTTTTACTGCACGGTCATCAGTTCTTTAAAGAGAGTAGTCAGAGGTTCTTTGCCAGGCTTTTAAAGAGAGTTAATCCGTCTATTCCACCTTTTCTCTTCTGTTCGTTTTTTAGACTCTTATTTCCAACGCACTCCTTCTTAATCCTAGGCCATTCACATGCTTTAGTTAAATTCAATTCCATTAAGTGCGTTAATGCTGGTACTTTAACTAGTCTAAAAAACCTATATAATGATCACGGATATGTAGTAATAATACCGGATAAAAGGGTGGAAATTGTTAAGCTTAAGGACTGGGAAAGTGTTTAAATACTTTGGTTGAGAGAGTTAAAATTATGCCAGCATTAGGAATATTAATAGATATAGTACTTGAGGACATAAAAGAGGATTTGAAGAGGAAACTGGGAAAGGAGGTACCAAGTATTTCTGTTAAACTCGTTGACTATTTGCCCCCTCATATCTTAGCTTACGTTAGGGCTAACGATTATACTATTTACGTTAACTCCCAGCAGTACATGAGGGCTAGGGAACTGGGGTTTGAGTACGATTATTTATACGTTCTGTTACTCCACGAGATTTTACATATTTTAGGAATTGCTGATGAAAGGGAAGTAAGGAGGATAGACTTAGAACTAATAGAGGAGAAGTTCGGAGAAGAGAGTTTCGCGTATAGGTTTGCGTTAGAGTTGCTCGATCCAAGGGATTTATATTTAAAGGGCTCTCAAAGATTAGGCGGAAAGCCAAATACTTTCATGTGATGAAGATGGTAAATCTATAGTAAACTCTTTCCCCAGTCTCTTTCATACTAATAATGTGACCACTGTGAGTAAGATTGCTGATACATTATCTGGGGGGCGAAATTGTCGCTATAATTCATCCTAACATGCTAGCTATTTGATATGAGAAATTTTCACGGTAACCCTATACTTTCTGTCGAAAAAAGCGGATTATGATGCATAAAGTGGTGTGTGAAACTAAAAAAGGGCTTCCCCTATATTGAAGTCGTGTGTAAATTCATAACCGCTTATAATCAGGAATATTAATCCGACTATTATCGTAAGTTTTCTACCTATTATATCACTTAATTTGTTTAGTTAAAAGTATATAAAGTAAAGTAAGAGATAAACTTTATATTTACACTGTGTCATTCTTAATTATGAGTACTAAAGACAAGATATTAGTATCGCAAATAAAAACTAAAATAGTCTTACTTTCTTAAAAGTTCAGAAAAGGCCACATTCAAGGACATTAAAGATAATGTGAATATATCAACTGATAGAGGACTTACAGAGAGATAGCGTAATTACACGAATAAGAGGTAAGTATACATTAACCGAACTAGGAGTTAGAATCGCCTAAGAGTTAGGACAAAAAGAAGCTAAATATACTTTACGATACATTTATAACCCTTTACAAAAATACATAAAATAGTGCCGCGGTAGCTCAGCCTGGCTAGAGCGCTGCCCTGGTAAGGCAGAGGTCCCGGGTTCAAATCCCGGCCGCGGCTTATTTTACGTTCTACTCTTTTTATAGAATAGTACGTTAATGCAACAGCAAAGGTTAAATTTGCAATATAGTAGAAATACACTTTCAATTTATTTAATGGGACTAGGAATTCACTGCAAATGGAGAAACTTTTTATCAACTGATAGAGCTTGACTGTCTAGTTATCAAAAGTAACCCCGTAATCCCTATCATTTTCACTATATCACCTATTATGCTTATAATTCCTAAATTAACTAGATATAATGGTAATCCAGCTGTAAATACTACGGCACCCCAGAAGAAAAGTGAGGAGAATAAGTAACTAATCTTATTCGCCGTTAAATAGATTGAAATACCAGCTATAGGTTCTAGTGAATATCCGATTAGAATTATTTCTATACCTAGGAATTCTCCCATAGAAGATAATACAAGTCCTACAAGAGTTATTATTATTGCCATTACAGCAAAATAATCCATAAGCTTTGGCTTTTCTAACTTGGCATTACGATATGATATAAATGAAGGTATTGCTAAGAGCCAAACAATCCACATAATGGTGATGAAGGTTACCGAGAGAGCGTAATTTATCCCGTTAAATTCTAAAATTGTTAATCCGAATAAGATAATTAACGATGCTATTAAGCTTACAATATTTCCCCTCTTCAAGTAATCAGTGTTCATAATTTTTGGTTTTCGACAAATGTATAAAGTTCTTGTCATAAAAAGTATAAAAATCATTTTTAAGTGAGCCTAACCTGGCGGAAAAGTAGTTAACAAAAATAATCAACTAGAAGATTAAGACTATTTTAGCCTCATTGCTCTTCATTGCAAATTCAGAGACCCCGCTGACTTTAACTTTGTACGCTAACTTCTCTATCCCTTTAATCTTCATACCGAACTCGCACGCGGCTATCTCTAAATCGTCGCCTCCTAGTTCTATCAAATTGTCTAAATAGTACTTTAGCGGTTTAGCGTTAGGTAGGACTATTTTCTCGTTCTCTTCAGTCAGAGCTTTCAACGCATCCATCGTAAAGAACATATATATACGATTCCCGCTAGAAGCATAACCTATAGCAGTAATAATCCCCATGTACATCTTTTCGTATTCGCCAGAAACCATCATTATTGCAACGTCAACCATTCTTCTCCTTCACCTCCACAACCTTTACTAAATTATACCAGAAGAGTGCTAAACCGACGTAGACTACAACGTAACAAATGTACTTGGTAGCCGTTAGGTAACCATCGAATTGCGTTTGTTGCACATAAACGGCAAAATTAGCAGTGTTCAGAGCTATCTGATTCGCATGAGATAACGTTATTTCGCTAAACCTGTACCAACCTATCGCGAAAAGCGAAAGGATAAGAGGTGCTAGCAATCTTCTTAAATATCTACTCTCCAACATGTTCACAGCCTCTCTTGGACTTTAACTGCTAAATATACTCCCCCTAGCATACCAAATAAGAATATTATACCGTCGTAACCTAATTGTGCGAAATTAGTCCACATTAACCCCACATTACAACCTAAAGCCATCCTTACTCCTATACCTACCAACATACCCCCTATGAACCCTATTAGGAGTCTCTTCTTCTCCTTTGGAATTCTGATCTTGAAGTCTCCGCTTAAGAAAGAAGCTAAGAAAGCACCAACACATAACATTACGACCATTAAAGTACTTGGGTCTACTATAGATAGTGAGTCATTAAACCACGGAGTGTTTGTAAACAAGTTTACTCCGAATAACATTAAGATGTATTCAAAGAACCTACCACCATCTGAAGAAGTGATTACTAAATAATTGAAAGTATAACCAGCACCGGCTACAAATACTAGTATCATATCAAGAGCTAATAGAACTGTAGATATGTTTGTACCATAAGGCTTCTTCAAGAGTAATAAATCCTTTATTTCTTGCTTTAAGCTTGTTTTCTTGCTTTCGCTACTGATCGTTTGTTGCGATGGGTTCAGAGTCATAGTACTTGGAACTGTAGGAGTGAACATCCTCAAGTTAGCTAACCATTTCTTTTTAGTGTATTGCTGTAAGTATAACCCTAGAAACACCAGTGATAAGCCTAGAGCTAAAGTCGTTATATAAATTGCCATAGGAGATACTGAGTGAAATATAACATAAGGTAAGTACTCCACGTAACCTCCCATTGTAGTAGAGAATATACCTTTCTCCATAGTGTATTGCTGGAACGGCCAAATACCTACAGCAAATACATATGTACCAATCATCATCCCAAACAGTTCTATCCAGTTCTGTACGTAACCGCTTGCAGCCCTATATAACATTGATAAGTTACACCCACCAGCTAATGCAGCCCCAAATCCGAAGATAAAGGATCCCACCAGAATGTACCAGCCGGCGAAATAGTTAAAATAATATTGGTCTACAGCTGGAATTACACCGAATGCAACTAATAGACCACAACCTAAGGCTGATAATCCAAAAAGTATCAGAAGTGCACCAAACCTTTCAAAGCTTCTGGTGGTAAAAATGGAAGTCATAGCGTTTACAAAACAATAATTACCCCTTTGTGCTACCCAACCTAAAATAAATCCGCTTAACGCGAAAAGTGCATAAACCTCTGCCCAGCTCTCGTTATAGACCGGCTGTAAAATCATACTAGGGTTTGCCACTCTATTTCACCTTTAATATCCTTACCCTATACACCTCACCATCTTTAATCACTGTAAACGGGTATCCTAAGTTCTTCGCTAGCGAAGGTAAAGTCACATCTACTGCCGGTTGATGATCAGTTATAACTTCTAAGATTTGCCCGGGCTTCATTTTCTTGAGTTTCTTACTAGCTTCCATTTCTGGGACTGGACAGGACTCGCCCCTAACATCTAAAATTTGATCCGGGTTCCTAGACATTAATTCTCCACTCACTTTTATTCGCCCTAATTATTTTTCCGAAAATAACGCATAAAAAAATAGTTCATTTATAAACCTTTAAATTACTTTATGTGAAATATAAGAAAAGTATGATAGAAAGATAAAATAAAGAGCCCACTAAAAACCACAGCTTCCAGTCATTTATCTTATTCCACTTCCTAGCTATTAAAGAGTCTATTGAAGGACCCTTCACGCCATTTATTATAATATACAAGTCCACTAGCATCATGAGTAAATTTATCCCATACTCCTCAGTATCAGCCCAATACGCTGAAAGAAAGTATATAAAATTAGTGTAAAAGGCCACAGTATTTGCGAGTCTAGAGAAGGCTCCAGTAAGAGTGAGAATTGCAAAAGTAATTTCGCCTATCATTACAAGTTCCCCTACAAGCATTACGTGGGGCAAAACTACCGCCTCCAAGAATCCCCTCATAATAGGGCCTTGCATAAGGACTTGTATAGTTATACCCACATAGGAAGTAGAACCAGGGTTAAGGAACCCTGGGTTTAGTAACTTTTCAAAGACCCCAGCATATATCCAGATGCTGGCTATACCGAAGCGTAATAATATAGGCCATACTTTATCAAATATTGTTGTGATCTTCTCTTCTTTTTCCTTCACCCTATTTTTTATCTTGCTCATATTCTCACCCTGTTAGCTAAGGTTTGTGAGATCTTGTAGATTTCGTAAATTCCCACTCCTATTAAAAACACCCCAATTATAGTAGGGGAGGAAAGAAAGATCGCTTGCAATATTCCGCCAGTCCAGGCGCCAGCTATAAATGTACCGTACTTCCACATTACGCCTTTCGTTAGAGTAGGGTATGAAGATGACAAGAGAAAGAGCAATGAGTTTATAGCAGTAGGTGTTAAACAACAGATCCCAGCGATAGTGCCTATTGAAGGAACTGAGGCTGTTAAAAACCCGGCTATGTTATTACTTATCATCATTCTAAAACTTTTAGGTACTTTCCACTCAAATGCGTGTAAAGACACGTAAATTAACGACATTATATAATAACCTAAAACCAACGCAAGCGTTAAGATTACATCGTTTAAAACCCCTAAAGCGAGTAACCAATAATTTAATACAAAGTAACCGCCGATTACTTGAATTCCATATCCTTCATAGGATAACTGTGTTAGACATAAGAAATACGGACTTACATTAATATTAGGTACTAACAGAAGTCCAGAGACAATGAGGTAAGATATAAAGTAGGCAATAGAATAAGTTATTAGGATTATTCTCCCTACTTTATCTCTAAGAGTAGCCTTAATAACGTTCCTAATTCTCATAGGGCCATAAACTAAAATAAACCTCCCTCTGCGAAGATTATATGTTATAACTCCTATTATAGAACTTAAGACCAAATATAATACTACAAATAACAAGAAAGGATGTAAGAAACTGCTTTGTCCACTATCTGCTAAGGGTGAATACCATAATAAGTAAACCCTTAAACCAGTTATCACTATTGGTAAAAATACAGTAAAATTAAAAAAGGTAAAAACATAGAAAAATGGATTTATTCTCACCCTAATCACCTAACAATGTAATCCGGTTATTGGAGGTAACATAACATAGTCCACTAAATAGTTCGCAGTAGAAGTACTTATTGGTATAACTATCGCTGGTGCGGTTGTTAAGGGTACTTCATACGCTATTGATAACGTGTTTAAGTTTATTAGAACTACCATTCCGCCACTAGTGACAGAGCCATGAATAACAACATAAGCATAACTCCCCCCTGGAGTTAATTCTATATCAGCTAATCCAGCTGGTGATATACTCGGTAAAGATATTGTACTCACTATGTTAAAGTTAGAGGTGGATATCACAATAATTTCGTTTGCATTAGCTGGGGCCTCTAAGTAATAGTTCCCACTAGGCGTAAATACCCCTCTCTGAGGAACTATTCCAGAGGGCATCGTCACCATGCCCATATATTGTAGATTAGGCAATGAATAGAATCCCACTGAATCGTTCCCAGCAAACTCCACTGCTAACATTGTACCTTGCATATTTGGAGACACCATATAAGGCTGGGAACCTAAAGATGTAGTTAGAACTTTAATAACAGCACCGTTTGAAGCATTTATCAGATCTACACTATCATTAAATCTTAGTGGGACAATCAAATACTGTCCGTTTGGTGCCCATCTAACGTCACAAGGGTAGAACGTTTTACCGTTAACTGGTGAAAGAAATGTATCACTCCAAACTACTTGCAAGTTCTCTAGATCGATTACCTCAACTTTACCGGAAGGACCATCTGCTATAGCCGCATATTCCCCGTTTGGAGATAAAGCAACACCTATGAAGCCTATACTGTGACCAACCGTTATCGTATCAACTACCTTCATTGTCTTGGCGTTGACTATATATACTGTACCGTTATTAACTGGAACTAAGATATAAGTCTGGTTAAACATGTGTCCATTAGGTACCTCATCCCAATAGTACACTTGCGCTGGAGTGTTTAATGATATGTTAGCAACGCGCTGAAAACCTAAAAACTGAGAGGATTGAGAGAACGGGTCTATGACTTGTACTAATCCCTTCTGTGTAAAGACCAGTAAATAGAAATTGTTGCTAACTGGCGAAGACCCAGATGACGGTGAGACAATAGGTGATGACGTGGAGGCCGACGAAGAAGATGAAGGAGTTTTTAACATTATATATGCTGCACCTACGCCTATTAATACGATTAGTACAAAACCTACTATTAACCAGATCCTATACGACATCCCCTTCATCAAATGAGTTTAGGTAATTAAAAATATTAAGAATTATTGGTTTTTAAACCCTTTATACCCTATTATTGCAAAATATGTAAAAAACAAATTATAGTCAAATATTCCTCATTAATCTTTAACAAATTATTACTTTAAATTACTTTTAAACATTCAAGAAATAATTCGGTGATTTTTTCTGATAATGTATTGAACTGAAATCCTTTTATTGACTTCACCTTACTCACTAAACTCTCACGATTAACATTACCTTTATGTTCTTCGAACGCTTCACATAATGCTTCCAAAGTTATTATGAGAATTGGGCATTCTGATGCCTTATAAGATAATATTCCTTCTTTAGATAGGTATAAAGTAAATGAACGACTACCGTCTATACTGGCCTTGCAGATCTCCCTCCCCTTACTCCCTTGATAAAATCGTTTCAGTAAATAATCAGATGCGTATTTCCTCTCAATTACACAGCCACAATTATCCTTTTGTATCATCCCATTTTATCTTGCTATTAGAAGTAAAAAATTATTTGTATTTATGATAGTGTCGTCATTAGGGTATAAATTTATTAAACGTTGATTCTATATATAAAGAATTAACAATAAATTCGCATATTATATAAAGTCTAAAAATTATAGAAATATAAATAAGCAAGTGACGACACTATCGTATTTATTAACACTTTTTTACTTATTAATTATTTTAATGATAAAGATAAAATAAATTTAGTTCTCCTTCAATAGGAAGTCTTTTTATTGCTTCTTCTCCGAATAAAACTTGGTTATCTAGGTCTAATCTAATTGCGAGAATTTTATCTTTATCAACTATCGCTGTAAGTAACCACCCCCTACCAATAGGGGCGGCAGTTATAAGGCCATAGGTTTCGTGCCTTAAGTCCTCTTTACGTATAATATCAGAAGTAATCTTCCTCATTATTTTATCGAAATATGAATAGAGGAAAGCTCGGAAAACTCCGTTCTTAATAAGCTGTGACAATAATTCCCCATTCTTTGACTCAACAGCCTCTAAGAATTCAGTCCTCGTAGGAGTAGAAGATAACTTATAAAAAACAAACGAGACGTAATCACCCATATCGAACACTTCATACCTACAGTTAAATAAACGTGAGACTTCTGGCAAAGTTATCTCTACTGCAGCCGGATTGTCTATTAAAACTTCAAGACTTTCGCCCGTCTTGAGTTCAATGAGTTTCTTTTTAGTTTCAATTTCCGGGACTGGACAAGCTGTGCCCCTAAGGTCGAGAATATGGTCACCAATACTTTTCATAAATACTACTCTTTTCTTATCATTAGCCCTTACTAGAGGTATAACGTCCTTCAGTTTCTCTAGATTCTTTTCTATTCTAAGTTTTAAAGCCTCTTTAAGTAACGGGTTTTCAGACTTCACTTTTATTCTAACCACCTCATCTTTATCTATATTAATTTCTATGATGAATTTCCCACTCTTTTCTGTTATTATAACTTGATTGTTTTTGGTTGACACTAAGCACTTAAATGTTATAAATTTCGCCAATTGTAACTCAGCCTCATAACCCCAATACAACTTTTTAACATTCTTAAGCATATAAATTCTGGAAAATTTTTCAACATCCAATAGCTTGTGAGCTTGTTCAATCCGCAATTCCATAATTATAGTTTTAAATATTAGATTAATTAACTTTCATTACTCGATATATTAAAAATTTGGCGGTAAAAATGACTGAAGAAATAAATTTAATAGGGTTATGTTGCTCAGTGCCCCATCTCATAGTTTATAATAAGTTAAGAAAAATAAGTAAAAATGAAACAATAATAGTTTTAACTGATGACACGACTGTTTTATATAGGGACATTATTCCGTTAGCTGAAAAATTCAAATGTAAAATAGAACTCTCAAAGGTAGATGACGTTTATAGAGTGACCCTCACTAAACTTTAGCAACTGATTTCCTTAGTAAGAAGAGAGTTTAGAAGAATTCCTCAGTATTGAGAGCTAAAACCTACCTCATAATGATTACTGAGAGAAGTACATAAACTGGCTTTTCGCTCTTCAAGTTTACTAATCCCTAAAGAAGTTAGTATGCAAAAAATTGCTAACTAAGGTGTAATGGTAGGGAGTGTGATTAACTCTGATAAAAGATACGTTTAGTTCATTTTACAACAAAGAAATAACCAAACATATAATCAAGGTTTTACTTTTTTAGGATAAAATATATTACGTAAGTAACTACGCCGTAAAAGATATGTGCGAATATGTAAGTTAATGTAACTTTAATAGGCATAAGGATCACGTGGATTGGAAGACTAAAGAGGGCAAGTACTGCTGAACCGAAAAGAATACCTAAGACAATTGCAGACCAAAACGATAATGCCGTCGCCAACAGTTTTCGATAAACCGTGAAGTTTATATACTTTGTATGTGAGTTTAACTACAATGCTTAAACCTAAGGAAGTGTGCCAAAAACTAGGAATATCATACCGCACACTACAGAGCTATGTTAAGAAGGGTTACATAAAACCCGTGATACTACAGAGTGGAAAATGGAGGTTTAAAGAAGAGGACGTAGAAAGACTCATGGGAATTGTTAGGAAGAGGAAAGTGATACTCTATGCCAGGGTATCATCAAACAAACAGAAAGACGACTTAATAAACCAAGTAAAATACTTGGAGGAGAACGTTAAAGAATACGACCAAGTAATAACTGACGTCGGTTCTGGATTAAACATGAAGAGAAAAGGATTCCTCAAGTTGTTGAGGATGATACTAAACAACGAAGTATCGAAAGTAATCATTGCATACCCAGACAGACTAGTTAGATTCGGTTTCGATATACTTGAGGAAATATGCAAAGCACACAACTGCGAGCTCGTGGTATTAAATAGGGAGGACAAAACACCAGAGCAGGGACTAATCGAAGACTTGACCTCTATAATGGTATCATTTAGCGGAAAGTTATATGATATGAGGAGCCACAAATATGAGAAGGTGAAGAAGTGTGTCGAAGAGCTTAAGGCTTAAATCATTCCAACCGGAGGAGGAATACGTCTACCTAACGTACTCTCTGAAGAACGATAAGAAGGAGGAGAGCAAGATATTATTAGAAAACTATAAACACCTACTACAGAAGGCTTTAGACTGGTTATGGGAGAGGGTAAAAGTTGAGAGAAAAGAAGTGAAAGGTAAGAAAGCCACTAAGATCAAAATAACCCTGCCTAAGAAAAAGGAAGTTTACAAGACGTTAAGGGATGAGCTTGAGAAAGTTAACAAGTTGGCTTCCCACTACGTGGACAAGGCTATAATTGACGCTTACTCAATATTAAAGGGGTGGAAGAGGAGGGCCGAGAAGGGGCAAGCGTCATTGAGGAAACCTAGATTGAAGAAGGTTTACGTTAGGGTAAAGTCTACTCTTAGGAAAGTTGAGGGCGAAGAAGTTAGGATTACAGTAAGACCTTATGAGTATATTACCTTCTCTTGGTCTCACACTTGGTTTTCAAGGAGGGTTGAAGGACTTGAGTTGGGTGAGCCCATAATTAAGGAGGACAAAGTATACCTACCATTTCGTTATAAGTTACCTTGGTTTACTCCCATAGATTTCCTAGCAATTGATAGTAACTTGTACACATTAGACGCTTATGATGGGGAGAAGTTTGTTACATTTTCCTTGAAGGAGTTGTATAGTCTAAAATTCGGTATGGAGTTGAAGAGGAGTAAAATACAGTCTTTTGCTTCTAAACACGGTAGGAAGGGGAAGGTGTTAATGGAGAAGTATTCTCATAGGGAGAGGAACCGCGTGCTAGATTATGTTCACAAGTTTGTGAATAAGTTGCTGGAAATGTATCCTGTGACGACTTTTGCTGTTGAGAAGTTGAATAAGCAGTCAATGTTCCAAGACGCTGATGATAAGCTGTCTAAGAAGGTTTCAAGGACTGTGTGGAGGACTATTCACCGCGTGCTTAAATATAAGGCTCCCCTTTATGGTTCTTTCGTTAAGGAGGTGAACCCACACCTCACTTCCAAGTCCTGCCCCAGATGTGGATGGGTTTCCCGAAAGGTCGGCAGGACTTTTCATTGCGAGAGGTGTGGGTTCACTCTGGATAGGCAACTAAACGCGTCTCTCAATATTTACCTCAAGATGTGCGGGTTTCCCCACCTCTTTTTTACTCCCACTGGGAGTAGGTGGGTTGGGGTTATCCCGCTAAAGGGGCGGAGGGGTATGAACGGGACAATGCCCCGTGACTCCGGTGAAGCCCAAGGGCTGAGAATTGAATACAAATTCATGAAAATTCAATGAAGCCCAAACCCCTCTATTTTAGTTATCTCTAATACCTTAATTCCTATTAAGCCTATAATAATAGCAGCTATTAAATGTAATATTATTCCTACTACAACAGAATGAATATGAACTATCTTATATGCTATATATGAGAAAACCGACAAGTTATTAATAAAAAAGAGAATCTCAAGTAATCCCCCTATAAGGGGTGAAATTACTTCTTCCTTTTTTAGCATTTATGAGAATTTAAAGAACAAATTAAATAAAAAACCGTCTCCCAAAGCTATTTAACCTAAAGGAAATAGATATAATGGATGAGAATTTCAGAACAATTCATAGGACAAGCCTTATTATTATCGCTTGAAATGATTAAAAATAATAACCCATCCCTTGCCTCCAAGGTCTGGGAAAACACAATAAAAGCTATAGTAGCCTTTGCACAAGAAAAGACCGGGAAGGATGTTTTAGCATTAGCTTTAGGAATGAGCTCAATCTCTGTCCAAAACTTCTCGTCTAGTAATTATTTAGGAATTGTAAAAGAAACTCTCAAAGTTGCCGAGAAAATAGGAATTAAAGAAGAAGAAATTAGAAACCTCTATGAGGAAGTAAAGAAACTTGTTGAGGAAAGAACACTTTCGCAGTAGAGAGAGGTATATATAAAGACTATTTTAGCTCATGAATGATGAAAAAATTAAATTAATAAATATAATTCTGGAGATAGTAGAGAATAACGTGCCGATAGATTGTGAAGAAGAGTTCTATAAGTTAAGAAGAAAATTAATGAGAGAAATAAGAGATCTGGGATTAGAAAAATTCATAGAAAAATATGCTAAAGAGGAAGAAGATGATGAAGTTATCTTGTTATCAGATTAAACCTTTAAATATCTCATGGATTTCACTGTTGGCCTCTTCATAATCCTTTATAGTATCTATTGAACGCCAATATGATGAATCAAAAGTCACACCTTTTAGCAAACCCTTCTCCGCAAGCTTAGGAAAAGTCTCTTTCTCAATATCACCCTTTGTAGGTAAGTACTCAAAAATCTCCGGTTTTGTGTAATAAACACCAGCGTTAATCCAGTACTCCTTAAGTAACGGTTTTTCAACAAACTGAATAACCTTACCCTCACTATCCAGCCTAACAATACCATAAGGGCTCCTTAGGGGCACTAAGGCTATCGAGGCAATCGCATTATCACATCTAAGCTTAGTAACGTCAATGTTTGTGAGAATATCACCGTTAAGTACAAAAAATTCCTCGTTTATAAACCCCTCGAGCCTTTTAATAGCCCCACCGGTACCCAGTGGTTCTTCTTCTGTTAAGATCGCTATGGAGACATTAAGCCTCTCTTGATTTTTAGAAACCCAATCAACCATAATATCTTTCTTATAACCGGCTAGTATATAGAATGCATTTATACCAAACTTCTTCAACCATAGGATCTGCCACTCAATAATAGGTTTTCCGGCAATCTCAATTAATGGCTTAGGTCTCTCATCAGTAAGTGGCCTTAACCTCTTACCGAAACCACCAGCTAGGATAACGGCTTTCACAAGTAAATTTCTAATAGTTAAATAATAAACTTTTTCGAAATATTATCCACTCTTATGCCTTCCAATTCTAAAAGTTTTTTCTTCAGATCAACTCCCCTTGAGAAACCGCCTAAGCCATTTTCAGCAACGACTCTATGACAAGGAATTATAAGTAAAACGGGATTCTTAGAAAGGGCAATACCAACTGCTCTGGGAGAAGTTTTTACGGCCTCAGCAATCTCCTTATAAGTCCTTGTTTGTCCCCATTTTATTTTCCTAACCTCATTAAAAACGCGCTTTCTAAAGGGATTGACATTTATATCTACTGGTTCATTGAACTCAACCCTTTCTCCAGAGAAGTATTTATCGAGTTTATAAAAGAAATCTGTAAAAACTGAATTATCTACCAATTCCTTTTCAGCACAATCACAAAAATCAAGCATAGTAAAACCTTTTTCGTTTTTGGCTACTGTAATTGTACCTAAGGGACTTTTATAAATACCATAAACTATCATTTAATCTTACTTATTGCAGTCTGGGTCAAATCTCTATTCTTGATTTCCTCTAGTAAAGCTTGTATAAACTTCTCTGGTTTTACCGATTTAACTTCCATGTTTCCTCTCGCTCTAACAGTAATTTCTCCTTTCTCTTTTTCCTTATTTCCAATAATTATAATATATGGCACACCTTCATCATATGCCCTCTTAATCCTCTTTGAAAGGGTCTCTTCCCCACTATCAATTTCAGCCCTTATTCTCTTCTCTCTTAAACTCTGTAATACTTGATTGGCATAATCTTCAACCTGTTCGGTGACTGGTAAAATTCTTACTTGAACCGGAGAAAGCCAAGTGGGTAATTTGCCTCTAAAGTGCTCAAGGAGTATAGCCATAAATCTGTCTATTGAACCATAAATTGCCCTATGAACCATCACTGGCCTTCTTTTACTCCCGTCCTTATCAACATACTCTAGTTTAAACCTCTCCGGTAGATTAAAGTCTACTTGGATGGTAGATAACTGCCACCATCTCCCCAACGAGTCCCTAATATCAAAATCTATTTTAGGCCCGTAAAACGCCCCTTCCTTCTCTTTAATATTATATTTTACACCCAGTTCATTTAAAGCCGTAACTAGCGCTTCAGTAGCCTTGTTCCATTGTTCATCAGTCCCAATACTATCGTCTGGCCTCGTGCTCAGGTTAATCCTAACATCTTCGTCTTTAAACCCAAAAACTGATAAAACCTCTAAGGTCTTCTTTATTAACATTTTTATTTCATCTTTGAGTTGATCCTCTCTTAAGAATATATGACCGTCATCTTGCGTAAAGCCTCTAACTCTTAAAAGCCCGTAAAGCTCACCTTTCTTTTCCCATCTATATACGTGACCGAATTCGGAAAACCTTATGGGCAAATCTTTGTAACTTCTAGATTTACTTTTATAAATTAAAATATGTGCGGGGCAATTCATTGGCTTAATTCCCATTTCTTCCTCGTCCATCTTAAACAGTATCATTTTATCCCTATAGTGTTCATAGTGCCCACTTATTTTCCATAAGATAGATCTAAAAACGTGAGAAGTATAAACCTCTCTATAACCCATACTTTCGTTAATCTCTTCCATGAAATGAATTAATTCCTTCCTAATTATCTGACCATTAGGGTGAAATAATACGACACCCGGTGCAGCTTCGTCGGGAAAACTAAATAGATCTAATTTTTCACCAAGGCTTCTGTGATCATATTCAGAAACCTTTTCCAACCAACTTAAATAGTCCTTTAATTGCTCCTCTTTTTCAAACCCAACTCCCCTAATCCTTACATACTGTACTTCCGGAGTTGGATGATGAACAGAAATGTTGAGTATTTCAAAGTATTTAGGTTCTACATTAGCTATTTCTCCATCCACTTTTATTTTAGCACCATTATATTCCACATACCCATCTTTTACAACGAAGTTATAATTCTTATAAACAGCAAACTTTTTAGCTTCATCTAGTGTTAAGCTCGTTTGAGATTCTATGTCTACATAAAAATCTCTCTCACCTAGACCTACTTCTACTGGCTTATAGCCCGCAGATAAAAGATTTAATGCGTAAATAACTCCAGCCTTAAGCCATACATTTTTATACTCTTCCATGTTAGCCATTTTATCCAGTACAAAATAAAATAGTTTAATGAAAAATGATTTACTAATAATAGCCAGTGGCGGAGGGCATACGGGCTTTGGAGTAGCAATAGCCGAATATCTACCATTTAAACCAGATTTCATAATCCCAGAAGGCGATAAGTTCTCAGAAGAATTAGTAAAACCCATATCAAGGAGAATTTTTTACGTTAAGAAAGGAAAAGAGCCTAATGAAACAAACCTTTCGTTAATAAAGAACCTTCCTAAAATAGTAGCACAGTCCATTAGAGTACCAAAATATAAAGTAACTATTGCAACGGGCTCTAATCACTCTCTAATCCCAGCAGTTATAGAAAAAATAAAGGGGAGCAAGCTTTTTGCAATAGAAAGCCAGGATAGGTTCATTACTAAAGGAAAAAGTATAGAAATTCTCTCTCACATATCTAAAGCGGTCTTTTTACACTGGGAAGAGCAGAAAAAACTTTACAAGAACGGAATTGTAGTAGGGCCTATAGTTGGTAAACCTAAATATGAAAGCAAAGATGGAGATTATGTACTCGTAACCACTGGAAGTATGGGATTTAAAAGGCTTTTCGATACTCTAATCTCTCTTAATACAAAGAGGAAATTCATAATACAGACTGGAAGAATAGAACCCTCAATTTATAAACGAAAAAGACAAGACTGGGAGTTTATAAGCTTTACAACGGACATCGAGAGGCTAATCGCGAATTCCTCAGTAGTCGTGACACATCAAGGAAAAACAGCTATGGAAGCTGTAGTAATGTATCGTAAACCTACTATAATAGTTTATAATAATGAATGGATTTACGCCACTACAAAAGAAGATACGAAAATTTATGCAAGAGTTCTCGGTGCAACGTTTTTAGACGACCCCTCTACATGGGAGTCAAATGAGATAATATTAGATGCTATCGAAAAGGCTAAAAAACCAAACGTTTTTGAGCCTGGCACTAAAAAATTAGTTGATATATTATCAAATGAAATATGATGACACGGACGCTACCTGAAGAGGTGAAGAAGTCACTGCACACTGATACACTTATAAAAATATTAGAACAAAATAAAGAAACTCTAGCCAAAGCCGGTTGGATAATAACAGATCCTTATTCACCGGAATGGTGGGATGGAATAAAAAACGTAGATTACCTAGTAATATCCTCTATTTTGGTTCAGATGACAAAATGGGAAACTGTCAAAAAAGTTTTGGAAAAACTCAGAGAAGTAGGTATAAATAAGGTTACAGATCTTGGTAAGGTTTCTGAAAAAGAACTCGAAGAGTTAATTAAACCGGTTAATTTTTATAAGACAAAAGCTAAAAGACTTAGAAAAATAGCCGAAACTACAGAGAAAATAGGAGGAATAGAGAAATTAGTTAGAGACGAGAAATTGCTTAAGCAAGTTGAAGGGATTGGAGAGGAAACAGCTGAGGCATTACTACTTTTCGCCGGAAACATTCCAGTTTTTCCAAGATCAAACTACTCACGAAAAGTACTCGGCTCTATTCTAAATTTTAATTTGACAAAAGAAGATGCGAAAAGGTTAATAGAGGAAAAAGTAGGAAAAGACTTATATAAACTAAAGATCATCCATGCAGGTTTAGTAACTGTAGGTAAACTTTTTTGCACTAATAATCCAAAATGTAAAAGTTGTCTATTTAAGGATATATGCAAATACTATCAAGTGAAAAAACATGAAATTGTACGAGTATGAAGGAAAAGAGCTGTTTAGACTCGTAGGAATCCCCGTGCCTAAGGGGGTGGTTATTGATAAACCTATAAGATGGGAAGGAAAAGCTGTAGTTAAGGCTCAGTTATTGGAAGGCGGTAGGGGTAAGAGAGGATTAGTAAAAGTTACTGAAGACGTAGAGAGCACCATCGCAGAGATGAGAAAATTAGGGGTACAAAAATTCCTCGTAGAAGAGTTCATTCCACATAAGAAAGAAGTTTACCTCTCAGCATTGATTGATAGAGAAACAGCAGAACCTATAATAGTAGCATCACCGGAGGGTGGAATAGATATCGAACAAAGCAAAAACGTTAAAATATTTCACATACCCATAGAGAGAGGAGTCAGAAGTTTTGACATAATTCAGATAGAAAAATATTTACAAGTACATGGTCTAGAAGGGATTATAAGGGGACTGTACAGGCTAGTTACGGAATATGAGGCAGAATTAGCAGAAATTAATCCATTAGCCATAACTGAAGATGGGAGATTGATAGCTTTAGATTCTAAAGTAATATTAGAGGATAATGCTCTATATCGACACAAAGATTTACTAGAAAAGTTAGGAAGGGAATATACTCCTCCTTCCTCATTCGTTGAATTGGAAGGAGATATAGGAATAATAGGAAACGGTGCTGGACTTACAATGGCTACAATGGATTTGGTCAAAATTATGGGAGGGAACCCAGCGGACTTTTACGATATAGGAGGAGGGGCGAACAGAGAGGAGGTCAAAAAGGCAATTCTGACACTTTCATCCACTCATAAAGTTAAGAAGATCGTAATGAATATCTACTGCGGTATTACCAGATGTGACGAAGTAGCTTTAGGAATAATCTCAGCGTTACAAGAAGTTAAAATACCGTTATTTGTAAGACTTGTAGGGACAAATGAAGAAGAAGGAAGGAAAATATTGAGGGAACATGGTGTACCGATTTACGACAACGCAATAGATTGTATAGGTGATGCAGTACGCTCGTAAACAGAAATACCAGAGTCCTAGTACAAGGCATAACTGGAAGAGAAGGCTCATTCCACACAAAACTGATGAAAGAATACGGTACCAAAGTAGTTGCAGGTGTCTCGCCTGGTAAAGGAGGCACAGAAGTTTACGGAGTCCCAGTTTATGACACAGTAGCCGATGCGATTAAAGAACACGAAATAGATGCCAGCATAGTCTTTGTTCCAGCAAAGTACGCTCCAGACGCAATTTATGAAGCTATTGATAATAACATTCCATTAGTAGTAGTAATAACAGAACACATACCGGTTCTTGATATGCTGAAGATTGTAAGATATGCAAGACTTAAAGGGACAAGAATAATAGGGCCTAATTGCCCGGGCATAATAGTACCAGAAGAGGCTAATATCGGAATCTTCCCACCAAGAGCCTTCAGAAAGGGGAAAGTAGGAATAGTTTCACGTTCTGGGACGTTAACATATGAGATAGCTGAAATTATTAAGAAAGACTTAGGACAGTCGACAGTAATAGGAATAGGAGGAGACCCGATAGTAGGAACGTCCTTAGAAGAAGTCGTTAAAATGTTTGATGAAGACCCAGAAACAGAAGAAATAGTAATAATTGGGGAGATAGGAGGGACAATGGAAGAGAGAGTTGCAAAAATGAAAAGGGAAGGGTTAATAAAGAAGAAAATTGTAGCATACATAGCCGGTATGACAGCACCTAGAGAGAAAAGAATGGGACATGCTGGGGCAGTCGTTTATATGGGAATGGGAACTTTTGAGAGCAAAGTAAAAGCGTTTAAAGAGGCTGGTATTCCAGTGGCCACTATACCTTACGAGATTTTAAAATTTTTATAACAACTACTGAAACTATGACAATTGACAATATTGCACCTATTATTAGAAATAATGAGAAGTAAGTGTTTTCTTTTTCTATGACTTTATAGGAAATTATAGGATTATATAAGTTGTTTAAATAAATCGAAATATTCCCACCTATTGGAAAAAATAATACAAAATAATGTCCTATAGTGAGCCCCATGAAGGGATTTGATGCATTATAGTATATTGGTAAATAATAAGTTCCATAATAGTTCCTCGTAACGTTCATATAAAAGTAATAACGAGAAGAATTATAAATTATCTCCCCTAAAGGTTCTATGAAATTTGGAAAACCGCTTAACGGTAAGATAACTGTAGCATAACCATTTGCCATAATATTTATTACACCCACACTTTCACCCTTAACTAACGTAACGTTTGTCACTGAAATCTTAGCATTAGGGCTTACAATCCCAATATCATAACTCTCGTGAGGGAAGTTAAGAATTAGATAGTAAAGAGAATATTGGGAATCAAATGATGGTAAAGGAGAAAGCTTATTCAAGTTTATGCTTAAATTTGCTGTAGCCCCCTTAATTGAGAAAGGTAAGTAGTTTTCTCCGTAACCCTCAATTGGAAAACCATACTGAGCTGAAACAATTAAATATGTACTACCATTGTAAAACTTTATTGCAGGTATGCTTTTTCCGTCAAGAGTTACAGTAGTTGCTGAATAGTTAGTAAAATATAGAATATACTGTATACCCCCCTGGGGATTAAGATAGAAAATATCATAAATAGTAGGGGCCATAAAATAATTAGATGTTTTATAACTAGTGGCGTTTAGGGGTGCTTTAAGATACTTAAACGTGTAGTTTAAACTCATGGAAATATTAAATGCATCACCTAACCAGGTGGCGTTTATAGTATAATTATAAATATTAACTTGACCCGCACCAACAGCATAAGCGGAAATACTATAGGAGAAAACAGTACCTTGCAAAATAAATATGAAAAGGATAGCTTTATCAATCATCTTGAAAGAGTTCCCATAAACTCATTTTAAAAATTATTCATACGTAAAATCTGAAAGCGAACATGAGTATACATCCTTATCAGCTAAATAATGGGAATTAGTTATCTGTAAATCAATCCAATGTATATGATTATAAATGCGGATAGCGTTATTTAATAGTATTATGAAAAGTAAAACATATTCGTTTGGTATTATCAGAATCAGGCAAAGAGGGAAGAAGTATTATGTTTACATTATAGAGAAGGACAAAGACGGTCAGAGAAGAGATCATTACGTTGATCCTTTAGATAAGATAGTCAAAACTTACTTAGCATTGGGGGTTTTAGAGGGTCCCCCAACACAGTGGACCGGCCGGGATTTGAACCCGGGACCTCTCGGTTGCAAGCCGAGCACTCTTCCAGGCTGAGCTACCGGCCCAACCTTAAATTTTACCCTTTACCATTTAAATTTTTCCCACTCATACCCTCCATGAATCTGGATTAAGCTTATATAACATTTGCTCGATAGTTAGTTGATGCAGTCTACTAAGGTAATTTTAAAATTTGATAAATTCAAACTTCTAGACGTAATTGTCGTCACCGGTTTAGTAATAATCTCTATATTGATAAGAATTGTCAATGCTACTGCATATCCACAAACAGTAAACGAGTTTGACCCGTGGTACTTATTCTATAACGCACTATTAATAGCTAAAGCCGGAGGAAACTGGTACGCAGTGCCACCAGATGTACATGGTTGGTTCCCATGGGGTTATTTCATTGAACTAGGAAATACTATAGGATTATCGTGGTTAGTAGCATTATTTTCTATGCCGTTCTATTCCACTTATGGGCCCAATATAGTTTATACTTTAGCAGTAGTTTCTGATATAGTACTTGACGGGTTAGGGGTAGTTGCGGCATTTCTTGCAGTAGATTCGTTAATAGAAAATAGAGTAGGAGCTTATGTTGCAGCAGCTGTAGTTGCGGTATCTCCCTCATTAACTTATAAGAACCTACTCGGTGGGTTGCCAAAAACTTCTTGGGGGGCAACTTTTGTACTTTTCGCAATCTATTTCTTAAGTATTGGAATAAAGAGGAGGAACCCATTATACGGGATACCGGCCGGTATAATGATATTTTTAGCAAATATCACATGGGGAGGTTACACATATATAGATCTTAGTCTTGCATTAGCCGCATTCCTAATAGTTCTACTTAACAAAAATGAGGAGATAGTCCCTAAGATCTTGACAGTATTAGCAATAACCTCAGCCTTTCTAACCTCACTTTCACCCAACAACATAGGTTTTATGTCGGGTGCAGCACATGGTTTATCACTCTTCATTATTCCACTATTCTTATATCTAGAACTTTACTTAAGGCAAACCTTACCTAAAGAAATCCTCAGCTCTAAGAACATAATAATTAGTGCGGCAATAGTATTTATCTTAACACTAGGTATTTTAGGGTTAGCCGCACTTGGTAAAAGCCCAATACCCTCAAGATATTATGCTATAATCGACCCATTCTTCCAATACTCTGTGCCCATTGATAGGACTGTAGCAGAATACATTCCACAGCCTGTAACAGCAATGATACAGGATTTCGGAATATCGATTTTCCTCTCAATTATCGGTATGTTCTTTATACTAACGAGGAGACAAGACTTACCAGCTTTATGGTTGTTAGTTCTAGGAGTCGCAAGCATTTACGGGACTTCAGAACAACCTTACTTGTTTAATTATACAGCCTATATAGTTGCTGCTTTAGCTGGAGTTGGCATTGGAGAGATTGTCACACAGTTTATGGAGAAAAAGATAAGGGTTGTTCCAATAATAATGTTGGGAATCGTAGGAGCATCACTTTTAGCGGACGCTGGAATAGCAATAGAAATAAGTTATCAGCCCCCGGCAATACTAAATTCCGCGACTCAGTTCCTAGAATTAAATTACGCATGGGTTTCAGCATTAGATTGGATAAATCATAACGCCCCACATAACGCCTTTATCTTGAGCTGGTGGGACTATGGGTATTGGATAGAAGTAGTTGGTAATAGGAGTGTAATTGACGAGAACAATACACTTAACGGTACACAAATAAAGCTAATGGCAGAAATGTTCCTAAATAACGAAACCTTTGCTGTAAACGTATTAGAGAACGATTTCCACTTATACCCATACGGCAGTCCTAACTACACAATCCCAGTTTATATAGTAGCATATGATGCAGTAACTCAGTACGTAACCTCTAACGGTGAAAGCGTGTGGTTCATAGGATATCCCACCAACTTCCCTGGAACTTTTATTGGATATACTACAAGTCTTGGAGATATCGCGAAGGCTATGGGGGCTATGACAACAATAGCTGGTTACCCATTAGATGAGTATACCAATTTCACGTTTATCAATGAAACAGCATTCTCTTTAGCACAATTTAACCCACAATTAGCACAAATAGTTGCCAGTTCATTACCTATGGCATGGACTTCCAAAGCATATAACTCATTAATCGTTAACATGTTTATTGAAGGACTCCAATCATTAAATCAAGGACCAGTACAAGCACCTTTCTCAGTAAGCTTACAGTCATTGTCTTCTTCAAGTTCTACTCTGATTAATCCTAGTGGATTCATACCTAGAGTTAACATGCTCTACTTCAAACCAGTTTATATAGCATTGTATCCAGTTGGTGCAACCCCAGCAGTAGGCGGAGAAGCCATAGTGTATATTATAGTATTAGTTTACCAATTCGTAATGCCTAACGTAATAATACCGCCCACAATTGTAGTAACTAACAGTTCAACTTAATTCCCTTTTTTAACTCTATCCTATACTTTACGTACTTATCAACCGGAGAAAAACGAGGAGGAACTGGTATAATTGTCTTTTCTCCACAAATAGGACATATATCTTTAAAAGTATAAGTATAATCTTTAGGGCATCTTCTTATCTTCCACTTCACTTCTTAACCACCGAAAACGAAATCCCCTCTTCCTCACTAGCCTTTTTGATGTTCTCTATTAAGGATTGAATTAACTGAGATAATGTCTTAGCATCTGTCCCTATTAAATCAATCCTATATCGCGGTGCGCCGATAGTATATATTTTAATCTCAACATCCGGGTTTTCCAACTTTTCAATAGCACTACCTAAAGCCTTCTTAATCTTCTCAATCCCATCCTTATCCATACTCCTCAAAGTAATTATCTCACTTACTTTAACTTTCTTCTCTTCTATGTGCTTACCTATCTCCTCCATTAACGGCTTTATCCACACCTCTGGAACTCCGGCGTCTCTCAATATTTTATCCCCTTCTTTAATTGCCCTAACTAGACTCTCGTAAGGATCGCCATAAGCGTCTTCCAACTTAAACGCTACTTCCTTCCACGCATCTAGTTCACTCTTATGTAGTTTCTGTGACACTATTTCTAATATTTTATCTACTTTCTGAGTTTTCTTCCACTGCAACATTTTCTTCCTCTTCTCATCTTCCGTTACTTTCTTAAGAGATACGTCAATAGTGCCCTTCCTTTTATCAATCCTTATTACCTTAACTACTATTTTCCTACCCTCTTTTACAACATCTCTGATATTCTTAACCCATCTGCTACTAATTTCACTCCACGGCAAAAACGCTTGAATATTTGCATATTCATCTAAAGTAACATAACTACCGTAATCAAAAACTTGCTTTACCGTTGCAATTAAAACTTCTCCTTCACTTGGAATAGGGTTCTTATTGTAAATCATCCTAATACTCTAAGTGTTTCTCCCTCTATTTTTGCTTTTCCACCCGTCGGTATAATCAATTGTGCACCGCAAGATAGGCATCTCACCGGGAAAGTAGCATGAGAAAACACTGTTTGTTCATTTCCACAATTCTTACACTTAACCCTTAGAAACTTACTTTTAGGTTCCGGTATTAATACTTTAAACTTTGAAGTCATTTGACCACCTCAACGAGTTCGATTTTCTTCATCCTTATTCCTTCTTTCATAATAGTATATCCGCATTTCTGACATTTTAACATGAGAGTCTGTTTCTTTGTAGTCTTAGCAAACCTTTTCTGTTCAGGCTTTCTTTTACTCCCATAACCTATGTTCTTCCTATCATACCTTCTCTGGCCTTCTGCTAGAGTCCTCCTCTTACCACCTTTATAGAGCGAGACTGAATGTTCGGTATGGGTCTTACATTTCGGACAATATGTTGTAATCACTTTAGGGACTTTCATACTACTTCTATTGGAGTAATATATCCACTGGTTATTAAAGCTAAAACCTCGTGAATAGGCAATAACACAATATCTCCGGGAGATAACAGAACACCCTTCCTCATAAAGGGGGAAACGACCTTACATAAAATTTTATCATTAAATATGTAGTATTTCCCAGAGAGAAAAGAGATATAAATAACCCTCATTGTGTTAAGAATTGATAAAAATTGTTTATCAAAACTATCATTTAACTTACTACCCTCTAAAACCTTTTCAATCCTTAACTCAAAAAGGGACTCTATTAGCTCTTCAAAACTCTTTATTTCAATATCGTGAATCTCGTCACTATATCTCCTCCTCAACTTTCTCAGACTATCAACTAACTTTAACAACTTATCTAACCTTATTTCAGTTAATTCGTCCTTATCTAACTCATTTTGTACGATACTTATGAGCTCATCTGACATAGGCCTTAATAACCCCTAACCCTTTTAATGTCAAATAAATTCCTATACTGGCTGGTAATTTAATTGCACTTTCCTTTTTTAACCTAATCTCTTCATTTAACGCCCGTAAAGTAGAAGTAACAAAGGAATAAAAGATAACCTCCCCACTGAAAGGGGATAAAGATTCGTCGAATTCAAAACCCCCTAAAACTTCCATTACTCTAAGGCCGGATTTCCCGTTTAGAGAACCAGGGATCCTCACAAGCCTTTTGGGGTCTATTGTTACTTGTTCATCTATTTTAACTCCTTCAAAATCTGGAGGAGAAATAAAATATTCAGCTATTTCCCTCCTATCTTCGGAATCTAACAAAGCACAATCACCATAGCACTCAACTCTTATATGAAACCCTCTATTACCAGAGAAGAAAATCCTAGCTTGTAAACCGAAATCTTCCTTTAGCTTATCACGAATCAAAAAGGCTTTTTCTAACATCAAAGAAACACATTCATTATCTAGTTCAGCGTACTCTATGCCTTGACAGTCTGAAAAAGTCTCTATACCATCACAGAACTTCCTAACCCTAAGTTTACAAATTTCGTCAGCGTCTAAATCAAAAAGCAAGTCCGACCCTAGCCATCCTTTTTCCTCCATTTCCTTTGCTGAAGGCAATTGATATCTTGCAGATGAATAATAAAGGTGAAGTGGAACATTTTGTAATATGTATTGCCTTAATTCCTCTTCATTAGCAAATGACAAATGCCTAACATAGGTTTCAGAGTTAAAGGGCTGAAATGCGAACTCCCTTAACTCCATATCCTTAGGGAGTTCGAGCTTTGCATATTGGTAATACTCTTTAAATAAATCGTAAATAATTTTATTCCGTTCTTGGGGCGATGTAGAAATCCGCATACCCCCCTTGAGGTAAATTATATCTTAGTTTTAATGGGATTTGAGAACCGAAAGCTAGTTCTAATGTATCTGAAGGCTTCCTCATTTTAGTAGTATTTGCAATATACTCAAGCCCGTAAGTGCTTTCAGCATCACTCCCTTCACTGTCAAGTAATGCACCGTTATCTTTTGATAACTCTACAGTTGAATCCCCCATATCACTCGACACTGTTATATATAACTTACCGCCCTCAGACTTTAGCTTTATAGAATCACCTCCTACTTCCTCGAGCTCGTCTATTAAGTCAGTGAATGTAGCAGTTAACAATGAAGCTTTAAATGGAAACTCTAGACTTATATTAGGTGTTTCAGCCTCTGAAGGGGTTAGTACTGGTAGGGTGAAAGTCCTTTCGTATTCCCCATCTAGGGTTAAAGAAATTTTATCCTCAGAGATGTCAAGATATAATGAATCCTCCTTTTCAGCAGTTTTTAAAACTTCTACTAGATCCTCAAGACCCACTCCCACTTTTAACTCCTTATCTAGCTCGTATTGCTCAAAATATGCTGAAGGTATAAATATATCAACAAAAGTAACTCTTGAAGGATCAATTCCCTTAATTTTTAAACCGTCCTTATCAAAATTTAAGGTAACTTCATCCATAAACTCAGAAAGCGTCCTAAAGATATATGAAAAACCTTGAGCATCTATAACCTTGGCTTTCATATTAGATTAATCTATCTAAAAGCTTTTAAAGCCTAGGGTTAGGTTCTTCTGTCTCATAGTCTTCCCCACCAGCTAAAACCCTCTGAATTTCTGCATAAAGCTCATCAAAACCCTCATTATTTAATGCTGAAACCGGTACTGGGAAATTATCAATATTTTCAACCACCGTTTTTACTAATTCGAAAGAATACTCGTCAAGCTTACCTAATTCGTCAATTATCCTACCTTCTTCAACCCAGCCCTTCATATTCTCTAACTCTTTCTCAGTCAGCAAATCTACCTTATTTAAGACTAAGATTTGAGGTAAACCTATTCTAAACTTAACAGAACTCGAAAGAAGTAAAAGAGATATAAAACTTCTCGCGTCCTTGCTTAAAAATGAGTCCAATAAAAAGAGAGAAACCGCCTTATTATTCTCTACAATTAGCTTTGTGAGGATTTTCCCAGTTTCTCTATACGCAAAAAGTTCGATTTGCCCCGGTGTATCAACAATTACGTAATTAGCCTCTAACTCGCTTAACTCCTCCTTCAACTCCTTAGCCTTAGTTAAAAGTAAATCTATTGAAGCTATAAGTGAAGAATTAGGCCCTAAATTATACTTAGTCATCACCTCAAAGGCATCAACATAATCTCTAACGTCTATATCCGGTTTATAAGGCAAATTCTCTACCGCGGGATCTAAGTTTATTACTGCAGTGTCTAACTCATTATCGAGTAAGTAATCTTGAAGAGCTTTAGTTAAAGTTGTCTTCCCAGACCCAGCAGTTCCGATCATAAAGATGAAGTACATCTTACAACCACGCTTAGATATTAATCTTAAAAACGTTTGTTGATTAAATATTTTAATGATTATTATTGGCGGTACCGCAACAAACGGGATAGATGAGTCACTAGCAAAAATACTCTCATTACCTCTGGTCAAAGTAGAGCACAAAATTTTCCCAGACGGAGAATCGTACGTAAGAATTCCACAACAATTAAGCAATAAAGAAGTTTTACTTGTACAATCGCTTTACCCCCCTCAAGACAAGCATGTAATTGAGCTTTTATTGATCTTAGAAACATTAAGCGATATGAAAGTTTCAAAAATCACAGTAACAATACCTTATTTAGCCTATGCAAGACAAAACAGAAGATTTAAGGAAGGTGAGGCTGTAAGTATAAAAACAATACTTAATTTAATAAAGAAAAGCGGTGCCAGCTCACTCATAGTAGTAGAACCCCACCATTATGAGGAATTGGAATACTTTGACGGAGAAGTAAAAATAGCAGACCCAATACCAGAACTGGCTAGAGCAACTAAAAACATAGTTTCCTCACCTTTCGTTTTAGCCCCAGACAAGGGAGCATTAGAGAGGGCTAAAAGACTAGCTGAAGAATTAAACTGTGAATTTTCTTATATTGAAAAAGAGAGGGATCTAGAAACTGGCGAAGTGAGGATTAAAAACTTACCAGACTTAAAGCTTGATGGAAAAGACGTGATCTTGGTAGACGATATAATAAGTACTGGGGGTACTATGGTACAAGCTTCCAAAATAGCTTATTCTAAAGGAGCAAAGAAAGTAATTGCCGTGGCAGTTCACGGGTTGCTCATAAACGATGCTTATGACAAACTCATCTCTGCGGGAATTAAGGATATAATAGTTACTAACACAATACCACAAAACAAAAACGTTATTGTAGTAGATGTTGCTGAATCCATAGCGAGAAGAATATGAACTACGCAATACTTAACTTAAATAACATTTTTTTATCATTAGATGAACTAAGGGCATTAATCCACGGGAATGAAAGGGAGTACCTCTACGGCGTAGCAATTTATGAAGGAGACCCTAAAATAGCCCAAAAGTCAGCCTTCATAAAGAAAAGCGGAGAAGTGCTCTCAATTTCTTCTGACGTAAAAGATATAATAGAGAAAGTAAGGGGGATGTGCTTTTCGGTAGACTTAAATGTCTTAATGAGAGAGTATAAGTCTTACGCTATCCCAATATACTCGGAAATTATAAAGAACGTGAAAACTTCGAGAAATTGTGAAAAACTTGACTTAATAATCACGGAAGGGAAAACAGTAATTGCTGGTATAACGAAAGCCGAGAAGGACTCAAAAAGCCTAATTTCGCACTCTAAAAGACCATACACGCAGTCTGGAACATTAAACCCTGAACTCGGAAGAGTAATGGTAAATTTATCAGAAAGTAGAGAAATTTACGATCCATTTGTTGGAACTGGGACAATCTTAATAGAGGCTAAATGGTTAGGGTTAAAATGCGTGGGAAGTGACATAGACTTAAAAATGCTAAGCAAAGCTAAAGAGAACTTAAAATATTTCGGTTATGAATGTGATTTATTTCAAGCAGATTCTAGAAAAATTCCCATTAAAAAGATCGAATCAATAGTAACAGACCCACCATACGGTAGGTCGTTTAGCCCTAAAGGCCTTAGTGAGCTTTATGAAGAGTTCTTTTACAACGCTTCTGAACACAGTAATACATTAGTCTTCTCTACAGACTTTAAATTTGATTGGAGGGATAAACTAAAGGAAGCGGGGTTTAAGGATATTAAAATACACATGATATATGAGCATAAAAGTTTAAGCAGAGCCGTATATGTAGTTAGGAAAAATGTTTAAAATATATTTTATCGGCGTTGGGGGAGGAGTTCCTAATAAAAGAGGTTTACCCGCGTACCTAATTAGAAGAGAGGGCTTAGAGGTCTTATTGGACTGTGGGGAAGGAACACAATATAGAATGATGGAGTATAATTTGAGTTTTATGAAACTTAGAGTAATAGGAATATCTCACATGCATGGTGATCACGTCTTAGGCTTACCCGGAATGATAGAGACAATGGGGATGTACTCTAGGAAAGAGGAACTATTAATAATAGGCCCTAAAGAGTTAAAGGACTTCTTAGAAGACGCTTTCAAAAAAACCCACTTTTACCCAGATTTTAAAATAACCTTTACTGACCATTATGAAGACCAAGAAGTTACTATTACCACTTTCAGAACTTGCCATACTATCGAGTCTTACGGGTTTCTAGTAAAAGAAAGGGATAAATTGAAAATTGATGCGGAGAAGTTAAGAAAAGAAGGTGTTCACGATTGGCGTATTATAAGAAAGTTAAAGGAAGGGAAAAGAGTTGAAATAGGTGGTAAAGTACTAGTACCAGAGGACTACTTGTACATAAAAAAAGGGTTAACAATAGCTTATACCGGTGACACAGCAGCTTGTAATAGTGTTATTGAAAGCGTTAAAGGCGTTGATTTATTGCTCCACGACTCCACCTTTCTAAATGAACAGTCTGCAAGCGAATATGGGCATTCTAATAGTAAAGATGCAGCAGAAGTCGCACTAAGGGCAAATGTAAAAAGGTTAGCTTTAATTCACATAAGCCCCAGGTACGACGATGTATCTCCATTGCTTTGGGAGGCTAAAAGAATTTTTAGTAAAACGTTCATACCAGAGCCTTTCTCGTATTTTATTCTTGAGGCATAGGATTTTCCCATAAAGGCACCCCTTTAGCAGTCCTAGGAGTAAGCCAATCAACTACTGCTTGAGGGTCTCTGTATTCTATAGTAACTTTGATAGGGCCTAAAGGTGACTCTTTCTCGGAATCAACAAACGATATCCTCCCAACAGCTGCAGCTTGCTTATTTAACATAAAGAAGATGATACTACCGTTAATACCCTTTTGTAAATACTTCCTTGCAGAATCAAGTATTCTTTCATCCCTTAAAGCCTTATGAAACTTCATTAAAGATTTAAGGGTTCTAGCCTCTGCAATAATAATTATATTATCATCACTTTTCTCTTCCCTTAATGTTTCGAAATCAAAGAAATTACTAATAGCACTAATGACCTTATCCTTATTCTCGGAAGGTCTTACCTCAGCCTCAAATATTATTTTAGTCATATGAGTCTATTAATTAATTCTTCAGCCCTTCTCTTAAATTCCTCTATTGTCCCGTCATTAACAATAACGTAATCAGCCAGGGCAATAACAACACCAATACCCATCTCTAGCTCCTCAAAGTCCCTCTTATTCAGTCCTTCAAAAGTGAGAGTGTCATCGCTCCTCCCCCTCTTCAATAGCCTTTCATAACGTAATCTTGGAGGGGCATGGACGTTTATAATCACCACCTCCCCAACTTTTCTAAACTCCTCTATCTCCTCCCAATTTCTCACACCGTCAAAAACCACAACTTTCTCCTCTCCATTAATCTTTTCTAAACATAGTTTTGCAACAACTCCCCTTCCATAAGTTTGCCTCATCCTCTTGGCGAAATCCATTAGCCTCTCCCCTTCCCTCTTCTCCCTTTCATACCTCTCCCTTAGAACATCGCTCATGACAATTACTTTAACCCCCTTTTCTTTGAACAGCTCACTTAACACGCCTTTCCCAGAACCAGGCATACCGGTAATTGCAATTATCTTAATTAGTGACCACTAAACAAATCTTTTTGGGGCTTTAAAAGTGTTGAGATTATTTACAGCCGTTGAGATTCCACAATTCCCTAAAGTACTAGAAATGATGGAAGCGATAAAGAGAAGTGGAGCAGAAGTTAAACTAGTTGAACCATGGAATTTACACTTAACTCTTGTGTTCATTGGTGAAGTACAAGAAAATAAACTGGATTTAATCAAAGATGCAGTGAAAAGTGTAAGTTTCAACTCCTTTAAAGTCTCACTCTACGGTAGTGGAGCCTTCCCCAACTTAAACAAGCCGAGAGTAGTATGGATAGGGCTAAGCCAAGGAATGCAAGAACTAAGATTACTAAGGAGTTCATTGTATAAGGAATTAGTAGCTAGGGGAATAAGACCAGAAGATGAGAAAGAGTTCACCCCTCACTTAACGGTTGGGAGGGTTAAGGGGCCTAGGAATTTAATTAACTTACTAAACATTGTAAACGAATATCAAAGTACGTCTTTTGGCGAGCTTTTGGTTGATAAAATTATATTATTTAAAAGCACGTTAACCTCAAAAGGGCCTATTTACGAACCACTATTTGAAGTGAAAGCAATTGATAGAGGAGGAAGTACTGAAATTAATAAAACCAAATGAAGAAGATAAGAAACGCTTAGAAGAAATAGTCCAACAAGTTTTAGATAGGCTTAAAGGGTTAGACGCGGAAGTTGAAGGTTCTTACAGAAAGGGAACATGGTTAAAGGGAGACACAGACTTAGACATATTCGTATTTTATCCTAAGGAAGTGGGAAAGGAATACCTTAAGGAAAAGGCTTTAAACGAATTACTCACAAGAGTCAGAGACTTAAATTATACAATAGCTTACGCAGAACACCCATATATCATAGTTAAAATTGAAGGAGTTGAAGTAGATATAGTCCCAGCACTGAGATTAAATAGCGGTGAAGAGGCTATAACGGCTGCAGATAGAACACCCTTTCATACTAGGTTTATAACTTCTAAATTAGACGAAAGAGGAAAGGATGAAGTGAGATTATTAAAAAGGTTTTTAAAAGGGATAGGAGTTTATGGTGCCGAAATAAAGGTCAAGGGTTTTTCAGGCTACGTTTCAGAACTGCTTATAGTATATTACGGTTCTTTCATAAACGTGCTTAAAGAAGCGAGCAAATGGAAGCATCCAGTAAGAGTTGAAATAGTAAAACAAAAAAAGGAGTTCAGTGAACCATTACAAATACCAGATCCAGTAGATCCCAAAAGGAACGCTTCATCTGCAGTATCATTAAAGAGCTTAGTCACATTCATTCTAGCCTCGAGATATTATCTGAGAAAACCATCTTTAGACTTCTTCTTTCCTAAGGATAAAAAATACGATAAAATAAAAGGGGACGTCCTAATTTTAAAGTTGAAATTCAAAAACACCGTCGTAGAAGATATCCTCTGGGGTCAAGTATGGAGAAATGTTGAGAAATTAAGAAACGTAATAACAAACGCCGGGTTTAGATTAATAGACATTAACGCATGGGGTAATGAGAGTGAGGTGTATATAGGAATACAAGTTGAAAGTAAGAATATTGGAAAATATTACTTAAATATTGGCCCGATGTATTACCAAATAGAGCATGTGGACAAATTTATACAATTTAATGAAAACGTTTGGGTCGGCGAAGACGGTAGATTATACTCAATTAAAGAAAGAAAAGAGAGCGAATTGGAAGAAATTGCAAGGAAAAATCTGAACTTCAAACATCCCTTTACTCTAGAGGTGAACTGGTTAACAAACGTTGGTGACGACCCTTGGATAAACAAATTCTTACTAAAAACCCCACCCTGGTTGAAGTGAAGAAGTTCATTTACCCCTTTTTCTCAGAGGAAATTTATAAAGAGTTAATAGAACATGGAATAAGATATTTATATTCTTTTGGTGATATTAGAGTAGGAGAAGTTTACGTCATAGGTAAGGGAAAGACTGGAATAGTTGCACTTCTCGATGAGAATAGAGTGATAAAAATTAGGAGAAGTGATTCACCAAAAGAGAGTCTAGAAATAGAGGCTAAAATACAAGACCTCGCTTACCCTATAGCCCCGAGAGTATATTCTTATGGAAAGAACTTCATAATCATGGATTATGTGAAAGGGAGGAGTGTGACTAAAAATGAGAATATAGATGTAATAAAGAAATTACTAATTAAGGCTAAAGGACTAGAAGATAAAAGAATAGAACATAAGGAATTAAGCCGGCCCTATAAAAACGTAATAGTGACGGAAAATGACGTATATATAATAGATTATGACTCAGCCTCAATAAAGGAGAAACCTAAAAACGTTTCCTCAATCCTATCGTGGTTTAAAAGGAGTGACTTAGCTAAACTTTATTTGAAAGGAGTTCCCTTAGACGTTATTCTTCAATTACTGGAGAAATCCTCTTCCTAACTGTTATCCTTATGTCCTCAATTGTGGGTGTAGAGAGCTCATGTCCACATCTAGGACATTTACCACCAAAGATTGTCTTTATTTCAGATGGAGTTCTAACACCATAAAAATCTTGTCCCACTCTTTCAAATTTATATAAAACAAATCCACAGTTTTTGCAAACGTATTTTACCGGAATCTTAACCACCAGAAAATCAATTTGTCAATATAGGATATATTTAAAACAGCAAGTACTACTAGTTACGTATTATATGAGATTCCCAATAAGGAAGTTATAAGTCACTTTGAGAGAGTCAGCCGAAAGTATTTGGTATTATAAAAGCAATAATTTTTAAAATGTTCAAATGAAAAAGATGATGGGGCCGTAGTCTAGCTTGGACTAGGATGCCAGCCTGGGGATAAATCCCCAACCACCAGATCGCTGGTGGTCCCGGGTTCAAATCCCGGCGGCCCCATTGTGGGGGGTACCCCAACACCCCAATGCTATTTTCTTTTAATTTATGATTCGACTACGTCAGTTAAAGAACCGACGTAAGTCTCCTTTACGTCACCGTTTTCATACTCTAACTTGTAAACATAATACCGACCTTTTCTTTCGCGTAAAATATAATCGCCAAATTTATAACGACTTTGCTTTTCGCCGTCGTCAACAGTTTTCGATAAGCCGTGAATTTTATGTCATTTGATATCATTTAACATTACTAATCCCTTAACGAAAGTTTATAAATTTTTCCGTTAATGTTGATATGTAGAAGAGGGCCCTACAATGAACTCGATGAGCAATGTGAGGGGGAGGATGGGTTCGATGAGGCTCCCCATGTCCTCGAAGGGAGTGGTTTAACTACCGCTCCCGTAGACGGCATGGGGAGCTGGACAAGGGAAATGAGGAAGAGAGGTTGAATACAAATTCATGAAACCTCAATGAAAGTCCGACCCCCATTTCACTTACCGTATTATGGTTGCCAATTCAGATTTATAAGCATTGGCAACTCGTCAAAAATTGCCGTGATTTGCGTGGAGTTGAAAGAAGACGGCGAGGATCTCGAGATTAAATACTGAACTTTGCGGTTAGATTATAGCGGAAAAATTCACAGCGTCTTGAGGAATTTTTGCTAACTAAAAACTCACGTCCACGGCGTCGAATTAAAACGCGCGGCGGGGCGGGTATTTCTTATTGCTATATTATGAAATACACGTCGCCCTTAGTGACACTAACGCCGTCCGATTTTATTTTACTGTTTGTCATTAATCAAACCCACTCGATTATCTCATAATCGTATGTGGGGGCTCCCTAACACTCCCTTTCTTATCCCTTACATTTTTAAACACGATTAAACGATGTCAGCTAAAAGAAGAGTGTGGTCAACAATTTTGTTAATTTAATATAATTTTATTCAACAATCTTTTCTCGTTCTGTAAGAACTTGTTTTCGCGTAATACTATTTAAGGGTGAGCACGGGATTTTTATCTT
>JAPYVG010000081.1 GCA_028277025.1 Sulfolobaceae archaeon | reverse complement strand
ACATTTTAACCACGAATCCTAAACAGTTAGACAATATATTCGAATTTCTATATCAAGAGAATTTTATCACATACGAAGAAAATTCTTAATAAAAAGAGTTTCCTAACTCAATTTTTTATGTCTATCTTGTAGGGTTTTATGTAGAGAATCTCCAGTCTTTTTCTAGTTATTCTCTAAGCTGTAGCTTATTTTTACGTTGAATTTCTCCTCTTTTTTAATCAGAGAAGAAGAGAGAAAAAAATTAATAAAAAAGATAAAAAATAATATAAATTTATTTTTTCAAACGTGCTAATATCTCTCTGAACGGGTTGTCGTTGTGTTCTTCCTCCGTGTTACTTTTCATGTTCCACTCCTGAGCTGCATGCTCAAGTGCGTCCTCTAATGTGAGACCTATCCCCCAGGGTTGCTCATCATATGTATCGTCAAACGTAACTATAAAAATCTCGTCTACTAACTCAGATAAATTAGTTATTTTGTATATGATTACTAACCCTCCTTTACTCGTTTCAAAATAATAACTAACTTGGTTAACTTGAGGGTTTTCCTCTTTCTTTTCTTCCATCTTTTTCACCTCCAAGTATAATGTTTAGCAAACTAGTATTTAAAGTTTTTGGTCAACAAGTTAGAAAACAAAAAAGGGAGGATGTCAAGGGCAACTGCTGCTAAAAGTAGGTAATCAGTTAGCCAATTTGTTAGCAGAAAAGTTTAAATACTTGTTTGTCAAAGATTATACTTGGGGATAAAAAGTTGGCAGAAAAAGCCCCCAAACAAATTCAACCCGAAGAAAAATCCCAAACCTTAACACCAATAGTCCTGACATTTGAGTACAAGAATACAGGGATGCATGGTTTCAACGATACAATTTTAATATCGTTTAGAACCAGAAAAGTGATAAGCTCGAAACTACGTCTTAGTAAAAGTGGAAGGCACGGAACCAGAATATATACATTACTTCCTGCAAGATATATAATGTATGAAGCTTACAGGAGTAATCTAGGAAATACATACATATCGATAAGAGTTGTGCAACTAAAGGAAGACGGGACGCTAGAGACATTGAACCAATGGCAATTGTATGAAAGAAAAGAGCAAAAGATGCAAATATCACAACTGCCAGAGAAGATTAGAGAAATATTAATGGCCAACAAGGATAATCTGCCACTATTTTACTATGTCATGCCCGAATAATTTTTTTTAAAAAAAAAAAAAGTTCATCATTTTTTTCTCTTCTTATTTCTTTTTTGTCATTATCGTATTTTAACAGCTGCAGCTCTTGAATCAGAAGTAATTAAAAATAAGGAAAAGTTATGCTGCGGATAAAAAGAAACAGTGTAATTAATTATATCTGCCTTTACATAATATTCGTTCTCATCTTTTCTAATAATATAGTAACGATATACGTCATTTTCATCTTCTACTTTTTTGCGATAAATTATTTTCTGTTTCATTTTTCGCCCCCATAATAATGTTTGCCAAACCACTATATAAGCTTTTTGTAAAATAAGTTAGGAAACAAAAAGGGAGAGAGTTAAAAGCTGTCTTGATGAGTAGTGAACGATGGCTGCAGCCCTTCACATCCTTATGAATTCAATGTTATTTTTCGTTATTTCACGGCGGTAATTTCTTCATTCTCTTATGAAGAATCTCAGCCCTTCACATCCTTATGAATTCAATGTTATTTTTCGTTATTTCACGGCGGTAATTTCTTCATTCTCTTATGAAGAATCTATTAAATTAATTAATTTCTGGGATACAGCTGCACTGCTTTCTCTGCAGATATTTCTAAACTAGTTTTTCCGTTTATCGCTATTTTTTTAAGTTTTATATATATTTGCTGCTTCCATGATTCTCTATGTTAAAATCATTCTTCTCAAGTTAGGGAACTAATTAGCAGCTGCACTTTTTAAGCCCATACATATTTTAAACTAGTCACAAACCTTACTAGAAATCCCGCCACTATTCCTATGAAATTAGTTAACAATAGGGTAATCACGGACTGTTCATGAAGGAAGTAAATTAGCAGTATTATGGCTACTAAATATTGTACTACATTCCCCAGATAAGACGAACCGTGAAATTTGGCAAGTCTTTTCATGAAAGAACCGTTTCTTTTATCCCTAAAAGTCCATATATCATTCAAGACGAAGTTAAAGACGAGGGAAACCTCAATAGCCAAAGCCAATGAAACAGCTATAGGAATAGCCTTCGAAGAAAAAACGTAAACTGCCTCATTCACTATAGTACCTAATCCACCAACTATGGCGAACTTAAAAAACCTTACTAGCACATTATCATTAACCTAAATAAGCTAATAAACATATGATCAAAAAACTTTATGGTTTAGCTTGAAAAAACTTAACTTAAGGAAAAAATACTACAATTTAATTATATGCATTCTTTCGTAGAAGTCCACAATTGAAAATAGCAAATCTCTTAATGTTTCTGTCAGATTGGCATAAATCCGCTGATTAACCTGATATTGAACACCATCAATCTCATAAATTATTTTGACATAGTAGTCATGTCCACCCTCCCAGTCTGGGCCTATTAATAGTTCAGCTTTCAACACTTGAATTTGTGGTGTATATCCAGAGATTCTTTGTATCATTTCTTTAACTTTTTCTGTCAAATCTTGAACTAACTTATACCCTTCTTGACTCATTTTTTCACCAACATATCATATGTAAAAACTGATATTTAAGTTTTTTGCTTAACCAGTTAGAGAACTAATTACCTACTATTAGCAGCAGCTGCCATTTTTCATTCTAGTTGGGCGTGCTAAAAAGAAGTCGGAATAACATATATATAGATTCATCTGCAAGAACTAACTTATGCATATATGGTCAACTTTCCTGCGTAAGTTTGAAGAATGTGAGTATAATTTAGCGTGCTTATCATCTGTACTTCATCAGTGTTACGATTCATGCTATGAGGCGATGAACCCTGAAGAATGCATAAATATCTGTAATCTATTATTCGAAGAGAGGGCGAGAGAAGCATGAAATTAACCGAAGAGCAGAAAAAGATTTTAGAAAGAATGCATAGCAGAGTAGATTATATCGTCAAAGCCTATAGAGAATACTTAGACGCGTTAGCTGAATTTGACAGAACTGGAGTATTGAAAATTCACGGAAAAGTCCTCTATATAAAAGAGTATAAAAACCAGGGATGAGGGGTCATTAAAGTGTTAAAAAGAAAAAATAAACTTAGGTTTATTTCATAACATATGCTTCTCTTATCTTCCCTTTGGAGGAATATGTTAATGAGTTTACCCCCAATTATACTCCTGGAGAAAGTTTTACATGATACGGCTGAAATATACTATGATAAGCGCCTTCTATAGCTTTAACTTCACTAGCCAATGATTTGTCGTTCTCCTTATAATACTTATCAATTATTTTATACGCTTGATAAAAGTCATATCCATTAAATAGTTCCTGTGCCTTAAACCGTTCTTCAAGCTCATTCAATTTTTCATACTCATCATCCTCATCATTCACTTCATTTAGCAATTGTATTAATTTCGGCATGTTTGTGTTGTTTGCAGCAATTTCAAGATCAACTATTTCCATAAAGGCTTCATTAGTCACTGAAAAATGGATAATGGTAGCAACGTATTTAAGGTCGCTGAAGTGTGTTATATGATAGTAATGTTTCCGTAAATAAAATTCTAATAGGAGGTCGCCCTCTCCTATAAAAGGATAATATAGTCCCGGTTCATAACTGAACCAGAGGTTCATCACAAATATATATGCTCTTGAGGTACTTGGATCCTCTTCGATAAGGTCTTCATATTTATCAAGCCCGTATAACTTTCCATCAGTTGTTATAATATAAAGTCCTCCATATTCTCTGTTATGCTCTTTGTTAAAAACTCTGTCACCGAGTTTTTGTAATATATAGTCAGCAATTTCTTTCATTTTTATCACCATTGTAACATTTTTTCTCTTATATTGATCATTTTTTCTCTTATTTTGATAAGTGCTCCTATAATATCATTCGCTAATTCTTCCTCGCTCTTTCTCATCAACGGTTGATAGTCAAACTCACGGCAGTATCCCATCCCATCTGGTAATGTATGTTCTGGACATTCTTCTTCATCATCGTCATCATCTTCAGTATAATGTAGTTTGTTTCCATTCAGCAATTTGTTATATAGCACTACAGCTTCTTGGAATAACAGCGATGCTGCATCCCTCACATTATCACCAAATGAATCATAATCTCTCTCATACTCTGGAATCTTTTTATCATAACCCCTTATAAAGTACAGTACGTTCTTTGTTACACTTATGTCCCCTTCATCGTCATAATCACATCCTCCTACCCCAGCATATTCAAGAAAACTCGGCACAGGTAAATGTCCCTCGCTTGTTCCAATGAGAGAATAATATGACGATAACGTCCCTAACTCATCTAGTTCTAACGTTACTTCGCACTCTTTACTGAATATACAATCTATCTCGGCAATATCCTTAACTGCATATGTAAAATCTGGGCTTTTATTCTGTATAAGGTTGATTGTTTCATCAATATAATAAATAATATTATCGAGGAGCTTCTGAACATATTGTTTGACTTGTTTGAACGGCATTGGATAGAAGTACCTTTCGTTGATCTGTCTGTTAATTATATCTACAACTTTCTCTCTACTGAGATTCTTGAGTCCGTCAAAGTCTTTCACGCCGAAATACCATAGGTAAGTCCTTAGGGACGTCAGGAGCTTATTCTCTTTGTAAACTCCGACATGAATTTCATCATCCTGTCTGTGTACTATAACGTACTTATAATCATCATTAATTTCAAAGTCGTTAACCCTAGTTTGTGCGATACTAACTCCTAATAATTGTAAATATTTTTGGAGGTTTTTGAACAGGACTATATGGTAATAATCGTTACCATAGTCAGCGGAAAATATATAATAATCTCTAGGCTCGTAAAACAAGAGACTTTCCTTCTTAGGATTTATATCATGTATTGTATATGCCAGTTCAATATTTAGCACACTAGCAATTTCTGGCAAATAATCATAATGCACTTCGATGAACCAAAAGTCGCTATGAAGTTCGATAACTGCGGGGTTACCAAGCCCTAACAGTTTTTCAATTTCATTAACGGGTATATCTTCCCAATGTTCGTCCTTTAGTTTTAGCACTATGTTGTCTAGGGTTATTTCATTTTCAATTTCGTTGACCCTTACCACTATTTTATTGATTTTTCCGATAATGGGCATTAGTTTGTTCAACATCTTTAGAATGTTTTCCTTTATTTTACCCTCTAATCCTATTGGCTCTATATAATTAGTTTCTATGATAAATTCTGGTTTTGATAAAGATAATTTATCTAAGACTTCTCTAACGTTTTGGTCTAGAACACTCCTAATTTTTCTGTAGGTCTCCCAATCCTTTACCTCTGAGATAATGAACTGTTTTGTTCCTTTGTCGTATAAGAGGGAAATCTTACCCCTAATATCTATCAAAATTCTGTTGTTTTTAGTAGTAGAAAGGTTTACTTCATCGGTATTTGTTGTTATACTAATTACTTCTTCTGGTAACGGTTCTATTTTAAACACACCGAGGAAACCAAGTTCTGAAAATGGTAATTTATCAAGGTTTATATTAAATACTTCAGACAACTTTTGTAAAATCCGGTCTGCCTTCGAAAAATGGAAGGGCGTTTTAATGTATATGTCACCAGAGTTATCTATAATAAGAAAGAACCATTTATTACGAAAATCACAGCCATAATAGTATCCACTGAGATCATATACTTCGTTAGCATACTTATCTTCACGACATTCTGCTCCTAAACTTTCTATAAATTCTTTGATTTTTGATTGATTTGGAGTTTGGGGTTTGGGGTTTTCCATCACCTTCACCCCCGTGTATACTCTTTATTAAATAAGTATTTAAACTTTTTGCAAAACAAATTAGTAAGCGGGATAGCTCACAGGGAGAACGAGGAAGATTCAAGGAGGCAATTAATCTTTGAAAAATACAGCCTCTCGTTTTTGAAAACGCTGGCCAACGTTTTGTATAGATCGGCGAGGGAAAACCTGAAATGCGGATATATTAATTCGGCGTTATAATATACTGCGCACTCACCGAATTCGTCCCTGAAAAATGAAGGCAAGATGGGGACATTACCGAACGTTATCGCAGCATATATATACCCGACATTAATCCCCTCCTCAAGGTAAATGTACCAATTGCCTAAAAAAAGGGCATTAGGGTTCTTCATTACATATGGTTTTTCGACTGGTGCCATTACGTTATTTGCCCACTTCTTCAACGCTTCCGTGTTCGCATCTTCTGAAACGATAAAAGCGTTTATGAACGACTTCGGTAGTATTTCGATGACTGGAGGGACGTACTCTTTTCCTTCCCTTTCTGCAATTATCTTTGAGATCGTAACACGCTGCGGTTGTCCGTTTTTATAAGCAAATTCTCCCTTAAGTATTTTCTCAACAACGTCCTTAAACATCATTTTGACTAAACCTCTCTATCCTTTCCTCGACAATCTTTCTTCTCTTCTCCATCATTTCATTCCATATCTCGTCCGGCATCCTTAGGTTTTTGATGTAGTAAAACATTACCGGAGTATCGATTTCCTTC
>JAPYVG010000187.1 GCA_028277025.1 Sulfolobaceae archaeon | reverse complement strand
GGAAAGAGACGTTTATCCGAAGGGATGGAAAAAGAATGAAAAAGATTAAAGAAATAATTTTTGTAAACGATGTAGTTAACGGTATACCCTTGTCTTTAGAGAGTTCTTATGGTCTATTCTCTAAGGATAAACTAGACTTAGGTACTAAAGTAATGCTAGAGAACCTAATAATACCCGAGAGCGGGGTAGTTGCCGATGTAGGTTGTGGTTATGGTCCAATAGGAATTTATTTGGCATTAAAAAACCCTAATCTTAAGGTTTACATGCTTGATGTTGATAAGAAAGCCGTATATTATTCCAGAAAAAATGTTAGTAGGTACGGGCTTGAAAATAGAGTCCACGTTATCCAAAGTGATATATTTGAAAACATACCACCAGAGATTAAACTTAATGCAATTTACTCTAATCCACCCTTAAAGGCTGGAAAAGCATTCATAGAGAGACTAGCAAGTACTAGCTACGACAGAGTTACCGAAGGTGGACTAATACAGCTCGTAGTATACAAGGGTGAAGAAAACGTGATTAATTTATTTAGCCAGAAATTCAAAAACGTTGAGGTTTATAAGAGGATTAAGGGATACTCGATTATAATTGTAAGGAAAGACTGAAGTTAAGTATTAAAGGAATAAAATAAAATATGATGAATGCCGGGGTGCCCGAGCGGTTAAGGGGCTGGCCTTGAGAGCTTACTGGGATAGCCAGTACGGGTCACCGTGCGCGGGTTCGAATCCCGCCCCCGGCGTTATTATCTCCTTAAAAAGGTAGCACTTGCTAACAAAGACTGTCATTTAGCTATTAGATAGAACAAGAACAAATAGCACTTCGAACTACTTTCAAGAATTCTTTTAGTTTTTTATAATATAAATAATTATTTTCCTTAATATATTAAGACCTTATAATTAAACTATTAGAATGGAAGTTTTAATTTGTTGAAGCTCTAAATATTCGCATGAAATCTTCTAAGTAAATCACGCAGCATATTCAGGAATAATCCATATCCAGGTAATGCCGCCGCGGGGACTTGAACCCCGGACAACCCGGTCCCTGCGTGATCTGGCCTTCAGCCGGGCGCTCTCCCGGGCTGAGCTACGGCGGCATTATTATTTTATGAAGAATGAATTTATAGGTTTAATGGTTAATGTTTTTGTTGGGACCGGGCGACACTCTGTTGAGTTCCCCAAGTTTGGGGTTACGATGATACAGAGTCTCCAGAGGTCCCTACAAGCACTTTTTTAACGAATTTTAGGTATTACATGATGAATATAATACTTTAGTTAGTGCTTCAAATAAGTAAGAAAGGGTCTAATAAATCTCAAATGCACCAAATTCTATACTATATGTATGATGTGAAAAAAGTTGTAATAATGATATATTATAACTAAGTGCGGCCGCCGGGATTTGAACCCGGGATTACTGGCTTCCCTCTAGCTCATTGGAAGGCCAGCGTCCTAATCCAGGCTAGACGACGGCCGCAATTTTAATTATATAAGAGGTGGATTTTAAAGTTGATGATGAAAAGAGGGTCGTGTGATCCGTGAGCTGACGCTGGAAATGCTGATTTCTCTTTCATGGGCACTTTTTTCCCTCCTAGTCCCTTATAAAAATCTGATTTTTCCTACTTGTGTATAATAAGCTGGAATAATGTTTTTGTATAAATATAAAACAAATATATTCTGATTGACATGTATGAGAACCTTGAAAAATCTGCCGATAAACCGTTTGAGTTTTATGCAGCCTACTATCCGCCGATTTATGCAGGCTTTAAGGCTACAACCATTGACGAACTAATAGAGGGTATAAAGAAGGTTGACGGGTTTTCAATCTTTTATCACGTATTTCACCCTCTGTTTTCGAGCCATGTAGTACCAGAAGATATGAGTAACGACTTAGCAACATGGATAAGAAATAAACTAGGTGATAGACTTTTAGCTCAAGAAGTATCTGATATAGAAGGAAAAGAGCCAAGGACTGTTGAAAACGTAAGGGAAGATTTAATAAAAATTTTATCCGAGGCGAGGATCTCGAGAACAGCTAATAAACCATTTTACTTCATAACTTGTAAACCAGTAGTGTATAATACAGAGAGAGTAGCAAAGAGCTTAGTCGAGTTCATTGACATAATCGCTTCAATAAGTATTAGGTCTATTGCCTACCACTTTATCTTTAGGCGTATTATTGGGTACGAAGATAAGAATGATTTCTCAAAATGGATAGAAGATAATTATGGATTGACTGAACTATCAAAGAAGCTTAGTTTACTCGACCCACAGACCTATACTGATGAGGAGATGTTAAGGGAAGATCTTCTAAAAATATTTGAGCTGGAGATGTTGCCAAAATGATAGAGAGATTCGCAGAGATTATAGGAGAAAATGAATTGGATAGTATTTTTAAAATAGCCGAAAAACTGAAAGGTTTATCAATCTTTCACGTTAATTCTACTCCAGCTGGAGGAGGAGTAGCGGAGATTCTAAGTAAGCTAGTTCCCTTGATGAAAGAGTTAGGAATTAACACGGATTGGAAGATTATAAGAGGGGATCCTGAGTTTTTAAAGTCACTAAGTCCTTTCATAACTCCTTACAAAACGGATTAGGAGAGCTATCACAAGGTGCATTTGAGATTTATAGAAAATGGCAAGAAATAAACGGTAACGAACTTGATTTAGATTACGATGTAGTGTTTATTCATGACCCGCAACCAGCCGGGCTAATAACCTTCAGAAAGAAAGGCAAATGGATATGGAGATGCCATATTGATATATCAAACCCGTATCAACCAGTATGGACTTCTTACGTGAATATATATAGAAAAATGATTCAGTAATAGTATTTTCAGACGTATTTATGAGGGACGACTTAAAGAATTCCCAGTTTATAATTCCTCCATCTATAGTTCCCTTGAGTATAAAGAATAGAGACATTCCAGAGTTTACAGCAAAGAGAATCTTGCATAAGTTCAACTTAGATCCAGATCGCCCTATTATAACTCAAGTATCAAGATTTGATAGAGCAAAAGACCCGTTAGGTATTATAAGGGCTTATAAATTAGTTAAGAAGCATGCAGATATACAGCTAGCTTATGTAGGTAGTCCAGCAGCAGATGATCCTGAAGGGGAGATCGCGTATAGAGAGACTGTTCAAGCCACTGGAGATGATAAAGACATTAAGCTTCTAAAGCTACCTCCTAATAGCGATCTAGAGATTAATGCATTTCAAAGGGGATCAACTGTAGTCATGCAGAAGTCCATTAAGGAAGGGTTTGGTCTGACTGTTAGCGAAGCACTATGGAAGAAAAAGGCTGTAATAAGTGGTAATACCGGAAGTATACCCTTACAAATAATTCATAGCGTGAACGGATATCTTGTAAATACTCCAGAGGAAGCGGCGCATTACGCACTATATCTAATAAGGCAAAAGGATATAAGAGAGAAGTTGGGAAGAGCTGGAATAGAACATGTAAGGAGAAACTTCCTCATAACTAGGGAGCTCAGGGACTATTTAATGGTAGCTACTCTTGCTCTAGGGGCTTAACTTGATTTTAGCACTAATTAATTTCTTATTATTATTTAGATCACTAAGGAAGGAG
>JAPYVG010000016.1 GCA_028277025.1 Sulfolobaceae archaeon | reverse complement strand
AATCTACTCCAATTAAAAAAGGAGATATCTAAACTTTCTATTTCCTCTTTTACGCTTACATTAAAGCCTATGTTATTTAAATGTTCTATGATTTCATCTATTACAATTCTATCAAGGTAAGTTAATTTTACAAGAAGTATATTATATGTCATTTGAGACACCATTTTGTAGGGACCTCTGGAGACCCTATCTCATCGTATCCCCCTATCCACGGGGATCTCGATAGAGTGTCGCCCAGTCCCTAAATAATATTTAACCAATAAACCTATAAAGTCATACTTCAAATATTATATTGCCGCCGTAGCTCAGCCCGGGAGAGCGCCCGGCTGAAGAAAAAATAAGTGCAGTGACCGGGTTGTCCGGGGTTCAAGTCCCCGCGGCGGCACTATTCATAGATAAAAGTGCTACCATTAAATAGTCCCTTAGCTCTCTTGTTATTAGGAAGTTCCTCCTAACGTGTTCTCTTCCGTTTCTCCCTAACCTTTCCCTCTCCTCCTTATTGCGCAATAAATACAGTGTATAATGGGCAGCTTCCTCTGGAGTGTTTACAAGGAATCCAGTTACCTTATGAATTATCTGAAGAGGAATACCACCAGTATTACCACCTATTACTGGTCTCATCTTCCATAAAGCCTCACTAACAGTTAAACCAAATCCCTCCTTTATCGACTTTTGTAAAACTACAGTAGAACCTCTTTGAAACGCGTTAATTTCTAAGTCACTATTAGGTGGAAGCATAAGCAATTTAATGTCCTTATCGTTACCTGCCGCTTCAGTAGTTTCCTTGTATACTTCTTCGCCCTCGGGATCATCGTGGGCTGGACTACCAACATAAACTAGTTGTGCATCAACGTGTCTTTTGACCAACTTATAAGTTCTTATTACTCCCAGAGGATCTTTAGCCCTATCGAATCTTGAGACTTGTGTAATTATAGGTCTATTAGGATCAATGTCATATTTATACAAAATTCTTTCTACTGTAATTTGTGGTATATCTCTATTCTTTAAACTAAATGGGTCTATTGAAGGAGGTACTATGTATTGTGGTTTATTCAAATCATTTCTTCCAAATACTGGGGACGAAATTATTATTGAATCATAATTATCGACGTATCTCTTCAGAAAATTCCATACTGGTTCATATGGGTTTGAAATATCAATATGACATCTCCATATCCAGCTTCCCTTCTTTCTAAACCTTATTAAACCAGCTGGTTGAGGGTCATGTATAAATATAACATCATAATCTAAATCTATCTCATTACCGTTAATCTCTTGCCATTTATCGTAAATCTTAAATGCCTCCTGAGGTAAATTGCCTATTCCGTTTTGCAGAGCGTTATGAAATGATTTAGTGACTTTAAAAAACTCAACGTCTCCTCTGATAACTTTCCAATCAGTATGAATTCCTAATTCACGCATTAAAGGTACTAATTTACTTAAAATCTCAGCAACCCCTCCACCAGCTGGAGTTGAGTTAATATGAAGTACTGAGATACCTTTGAGTTTTTCCGCTATATTATAAATACTATTTAATTCTTCTTCCCCTAAAATACTCTCAAATTTTTCTATCATTTTCTTACGACCTCCTCTTCAAAAATTTTCAATAAATCTTCTCTTAATTTCTCCTCATCAGTGTGTGTTTGAGGATCAATCGAAGATAGTTTAGAGGAGACATTAGTTAAACCATAATTCTCTTCTAGCCATTTCGAAAAATCGTTTTTAACTTCATATCCCACAACTCTTTTGAATACAAAATGATAGGCTATAGATCTAACACTTATTGAGGCTATTATATCTATGAATTCCCCTAGCGTTTTAGCTACTTTCCCCGTTTTATAAATTACTGGCTTACAAGTTATAAAGTAAAAGGGTTTATTAGCCCTCCTTTCAATTTTAGCTTCCGAGAGAATATTAATTAGCTCATTCCTAACATCTTCTACTGTTTTAGGTTCTTTTCCCTCTATGTCAGATACAGTCTGTGCAAGCAGAGAATCTCCAAGTTCGTCTCTTATCCAGGTCGCAAAATCGTTATGCATGTCCTCTGGTACTACGTGGCTTGAGAATAATGGATGGAATACATGGTAAAATATTGACAATCCATCTACCTTCCTAATCCCGTCTATTAATTCATTAAGAGTGTATGCTTTATATTTGGCATATATGGGTGGATAATATGCTGCATAGAATTCAAATTGTGTTTTTGCTTGTTTATCAAGAAGTTCTTTCATATACACATTTTTGTATAATAATTCTTAAAAACCTTAGACTTAATCAGAATTTCCAGCGGTCATCATCATTCATTCGACCCTCTTCTCATCATCAACTTTATATTTTTGTAAGGCAAAAATAAATTTGCGGCCGTCGTCTAGCCTGGATTAGGACGCTGGCCTTCCAAGCCAGTAATCCCGGGTTCAAATCCCGGCGGCCGCACTGTGGGGGATCCCACACTCCCACTGCTATTTTTCAATTTTAGGTAAGTTTCGACTACGTCAATTAAGGGGCCGACGTAACGCTCCTTTACCTCACCGTTTATTGTTTCCAACTTATAGACATAATACCGACCTTTTCTTTCGCGTAAAATATAGTCGCCGAATTTATAACGACGTTGCTTTTCGCCCAAAAACGTTCACCGTATTATAGTTGCCAATTCAGATTTATAAGCATTGGCAACTCGTCAATTTTTGCCTTGATTTGCGTAGAGTTGAAAGAAGACGGCAAAGGTTCCTCATTTGTGCGAAAAACTGAATTTGGTGGACAGTGTCTTTTCCAAATTGGTAAAGAACTTTTGACTAGGTTATCATTAGTATGTATAAAAGCCCACCAGAATTAGCTGAGAAAATTGCCAGGCTAGGAGGTAAGGTCTGGAGCGTTTACCCATGGCATAACTTTCTCAATTTCGTCACGGATTAAGGTTAGTCACCTTCAAGGGAAATACAACTTCCCTCCAGCTGATCTTCTTCCTTCCACCTCCATTATCGGCTGAGAGATAATTAACAAAATTATTTTCGATAAACATAACAACATCAGCGCAAATTTAGAAGTAATTAAAAATAACTCATGATTATGTGCAAGTACAGTAGTTTTGAGAGTTTTTACAGACGATGTAGCCCAAGAACAAGGAAAGAACGTGCATATAGTAGTATTAGAAAGTTAAGGGTTACTTATTGTGTTTTCCAAACTGAAGGGGAAAGGGCTTGTGAATGTATAACAGCGCCGGGGGCGGGATTCGAACCCGCGCACGGGAAACCCGTACTGGCTCTCAAGGCCAGCCCCTTGGTCCACTCGGGCACCCCGGCACTTTATTATTTTTACTTTTCCCCTTTAATACTTAACCGCTAAAATTATTGAGTAACCTTTCTCCCTTTTTAGTACTTTGCTATCAAAATATTTTTCAAACTCGTTAATGACGTTCTCTTCGCCTTTATAAACAACCAATTCAATTATTCCTCCTTTTTCTAACCTTTCGTGACTTTCATTCGCTAGCCTAATTATGAATTCCTTGCCTGCTTTTAATGGAGGGTTAGAATATATACCATTAAACTTTACTTCTTTCGGTAACGCGGAAAATATATCACTTCTTATTACAAAGACTCTGTCATCTAATTTATACCTCTTTACATTCCTTGAAGAAAAGTAAACCGCTTTTTTATCTACGTCTAACATATATACCTTTAAGTTCGGGTTTTTCAGTGCGATAAAAATTCCTATTGGACCATAGCCGCAACCTACGTCAGCCACAGTACCGCTTTCTGGTAGTATTAAGTTTTCTAGCAAAATTCTTGTCCCTAGATCTAATTTGTCCTTGGAAAACAATCCAGACGTGCTTTCCAAAACTAATGGTATACCGTCAACTACATCAGTTACAATATTAATTTTTCTTTCCTCCTTTCCAGCTTCTGGGATAAAGATCCCTCTCCATAATTACTCTCTTTGGTTTAATTACTTCGCCTTTCTTCATATTTTCTAATTGCGAACTATCAATTAAACTCTCCCCTACTGCAACTAATTCGCCTTTTAATGTTAGGATAGCAACTGAATCCCCTTTCTTAAAATTTTGATAAGCCACAATCCCTGGAACATTAAGAGTTGCACCATACGTTATTGCGTTTACTGCACCATCGCTTACCAAAATTTTGGGGATTCCACAAGTTGCTGTCTCCATTGGTAAGAGAATTCTTCTTAATTCACTTTCATCTTTACAGTTTCTGTATAAATATAAAGCTTCTGAAATTTCATGAAGTGTAACTAAACCTTTCTTTTCTGTGAAGATTCCCGATCTTATTCTCCTTAACTCCCTCATATGCGCCCCACAACCTAAAATTATTCCTATATCGTGACATATCTTTCGCATATAAGTCCCAGACTCTGCTTCAATATCCATTAATACTAATCTTTTATCAAATTCAAGGATTTTTATCGAAAACACTTTTTTCCTCCTAACTCTTCTCTTAACAGAGGATCTAACCGGAGGTCTTTGGTATATCTCCCCTTCAAAATCTTTAATTATTCTCGCTAGTTCATTTATATCAAAGTCACAGTGAACTTGCATTACACAAACGTATTCTTTCCCAGCCTTACTTATATAAGGCATTAACTTTGTGGCATTTTCTAAACCGATCGGAAGTACCCCACTAACCTTGGGGTCTCCCCACCCGTTAGGTTAAGCCTAACGGGTTCTAGGGTACCCCCGTGTCCAGCCTTTTTTACGTTAAACATCGTTTTAACCCAATAAGCCACTTCATGGCTTGTAGGCCCAGGGGGTTTATCTAAATTTATTATCGCATTTTTGATTAAGATTTCTATCGGTCTTTTGTCGATATAGAACCCATATTTCTCGTCAGTCTCCTCATCCCTTAAAATATGCCATTCATTCTTATAATCACAAAAAGAATCTATTGACTTTATAAATTCATACATATTAAATCACAGGAATGTTGACCTTGATTCTCTCCTTCATGAAATCTAACAAACCAGCTTGTTCTAAAGCTTGTTTTACTTCCTGATCTGAAGCGCTTTTCTTTATTTCAATCTTCTTATCCGTTGGTTCTAAATGTAATATGTTTGCCCTTCTCCTCTTAACGCCGTTTACTTCTTTTGGTCCAGTAACTAATACAAAATTGTCATCGATTATATCCACTATTACGCACTTTTTACCAGCTTCTCTACCCCTTGTCTTTACACAAATCCTACCAATTTCAATAGCCGGCATAATTATACTACCTAAAAAAGAAGAAATAAAGGTAAATTTAAGCTTAGTGCCAATATTTTCTAGTCTTTAGGAACTTTCTCTCCTCTTCTAGTAACGCTTCGAAAAACTTATCCTCGCCGTTTCTGAGTTCACCTAACGCTTTTGATAACCCATTTATACTAACTCCGGGTACTGAATATCCTATAGCTACATATTTTCCAAATTGGGAATATAGAGATGAAATTGTTTTAAGAGTTTCTAGTCTTTTCAACTCTTTCTTACTCAATTTTTGGCCTTTATGAAACTTTTTAAGTATGTTTAGGTCTTCTTCATTATCAACTATCGTGAGAAATACTGAACCGCATTTAGGACATTTATTAGGTGAATCTGAGACAATATAAGTTCCGTTCCACCCACAAATTATACACGCTAGCTTAACTCTGTTGTTTAAAGTTTTTCTCTTGAATATCTCTAGAAATACCCCCTTTTCCTTATTTTCTGTAGATACTAATAGCTTTTCAAGGAAGTCTTTAGCTAGGGGTGAAAAAGAAGGTACTTCTATTATTTTCCATGTCATATTCCTTACATACTTCAATAATTCCTTATCGTAGTTTTTGGCCATTAATTCTCTTACAGCCTCCTCCCCAACTATAGTATCAGTATATGCTTTCAATAGATTTTGTGATAGTTGTATATTTACCTTTTCCTTATCTATTAATCCAAACCTTTCAACCTCTACTAGGAGCTTCCATTTAAACTGAGGACTTTCTTTAATTGCAAGTGACAGATAGCTTTCAAATTCTCTGTCAGAAAGCGATAATAACATTTTTATTGCTTTTTCAAAATCTGTCTTATCTATTGGTATTACTGATGATATTGCTATGTGATAAGCATCAGATCTATATGTAGTTTTTACACCCTTAATTCTTGTAATGAATAAAGAGAGTAGTGCTCCTAAAGTGTTATTTCCTCTAGTTCCTAACGCTGAATGAACTACAGCTAGATCTCCGTTAATTTCAACAACTATATTATTCTTACTCGGTAATGGATAGCCTCTTTTTATGTGTTCATCTATTAATTGCTTTATCTTTTCTACGCTATCTTTAGGCAGAGATAAAGAGTCATTCTTGTTAATTCTATCTAGATATTCAAATACCTTTTGTGCAACTTCCCTTTCAACTGGTATTGACTCACCAAACCAGCTTGGTAAAATTCCCGCTTTATAATGTGTCTGTTCTACGTAAATTCTGTTGTCTTCAATAGATATTACTTTCCATAACTTACCGCCTAGTACGAATACAGCCTCTTCATCTAGCGATGCGACGAACTCATAGTCTAAAGTCCCTATTTTAGTATTTGTAATATGATCAATGACTAAATAGTCTCTTATTGAGTCTGGTATCATATTAGTAGTATAATAATATTTCCACAGCCTAAAAGATGGTAAAACTTTCTCGTCACTTCTTTTTATTATCTTACCAGATTCTAGAATACTTAAAATTTCATCGAATTCTTCTTCAGTTAAATCTCTGAACAGAAATGAAGAAGTTATTATTTTAAAAATCTCTTGCTTATCATTTACTCCTTCAAGTACTAACCCAGCTATTTCATGAGCTATTACATCATAAGGCTTTGTTTCAACTAATGGCTTCTCTAAGTAATTCTCTTTCAAATTATCTACTATACTTTTACATTCTAGAATATCATAGGTGTCATTAGAGGGTATTATGAAACCCTTTGATACTTTAAATAATGAGTGACCACTCCTCCCTATCCTCTGGACAAGCCTTATGACTTGTCTAGGGGACATATACTGTATTACTGCGTTAATAACACCTATATCAATCCCAAGTTCTAGGCTTGAAGTGGCAACTAATGCATCTATTTTCCCCTCTTTAAATTCTCTTTCAGCTTCTACCCTTATTTCTCTAGATAAAGACCCGTGATGTGTTAATACTTTTAAATCTGTGAGTTTGCTTAGTTCATTTGCAATAAATTCGGTCGTTTCTCTTACATTTGTAAATACTAGTACTGGTTTGTTTTCCTTAATTAGTCTCTCAAGTTCTTTTAATCTTGCTATCGTCTCTGGGTTTAAGTTAGTTTTCAATGATAGGTCTACGTACTCTTTCTTTACTTCTGGTATATCGAGGTAAACCTCCATATCTTTTCTCGCATCAACTTTAGCTACTTCAGCTTCTTCTCCTAGAAATTTTTTAGCAATCTCTATGTCCCCGATAGTTGCTGATAATCCTATTAATTGTAGTTTATTTCTTGATATTCTCTTAATTCTTTCTATTAGCAAAAGTAATTCATAGCCTCTTTTTTCATCTAACATTTCTTGTAGTTCATCAATTATTATCCATTTCACGTTGGTTAATAATTCCCTCATACTTTCATTAACAAGTAAATAAAGTAAGGTTTCTGGGGTTGTTAACAGTAAATCTGGCGGATCTATGAGTATTCTTTTTCTTTCAGAAGCGGTAGAGTCACCATGTCGTACTGCTACTTTAATTCCTAGGTTTTCTCCTAATTTTTTAAGCCTAAGTTCTAAGTCTCTATTTAACGCCCTTAGTGGGGTAATATAGAGTGCTGATATTTTATTTGGGTTATCTCGTAATATCATGTAAAATACTGGGAAAATAGCAGCCTCAGTTTTCCCGAATCCAGTTGGGGCTATTATTAATGTGTTCTTACCTTTAAGTATTATGGGTATTGCTAACTGCTGTATTGGGGTAAGACTCTTGTATCCTAATTCGTATAACTTCTTTGAGAAATCGTGAGAAATGCTTATCATATGGTTATTAATTATAGGAGAAAGGGACTAATATAAGATATGTTAAAAAAGCACATTATAATCTTTACTCTAATCTTCCTTGAGTGCGTTCTTTCCCAGTACGTTCCTTTACCTTCGTACTTTGGGATAAATGAGATCATAATACTTAATGCTATAGCTGGTATTGATGCAGTTTTATTTTACTCACTAACTGGATCGACAGTTTTAACGATAGTATATTATCCAGCTATTATTCTAGCGTATTCAATAGTAACTAATCAGTTAGACGAGTCATCAATAATTTTCTTTCTTTCAGTTACGGTTTTAACATATTTCGGTATAGCGGTATTAGCATCATTATTAAATTGGATCGTAAGAAGAGAGATATCTGATTCGTGGATTGATCAAATTTCTACTTATGAGTTTTCTTTTTCCCCCACGGGTTTAATAATATCTATTCTTCTTTCAATCACTGTTTTTATCTTACTGTTTAAGAATTATTTTATTTTTACAGGAGCATTAGTTTCTGGGATAGCTGTATCTTTATTTAATGATTACTCTTACTCTCCTCTAGTACTCCTCTCATGGTTTTCCTTACCTTATCTCTTAAGTCCTAAGATTCATAATTTAAAAGGGAGTGTCTGTATTGGGAAAATAAGAGCTGTATTAGGTAGGGGTAGTATATTAGAGCAAAATAACATCAAATTAACCCCTCCATCTAAGTATAAGTGGTTAACTATTAATTCGGATTTCTGTATAGATTTTCAAAAGGTAAAAAATTACAATATTGTAATTATAGGAACCAGCGGTTCAGGGAAATCAACAATGGCTAAAATATTAATAAATAGGCTGAAAGTCTCTTACTTGATCTTTGATCTTCACGGGGAGTATTTTTCTAACACTACTAAGAGAGTTAGTATGGGAAGCTTTTCTGTAAACCCTTTAAGTCTATTTGGTAAGAGCCCCAGGGAAAGGGCATTGGAAATTTCGTATATGTTAAAGAGTATTTTTAATCTAGGGAACATACAAAGCATAGAGTTAACTAACCTTTTACTTGAGGCTTATTTAGAAAGAGGAATAGATCCAGATGACACGAGAAGTTGGAATAACCAGCCCCCTACTTTTCGTGATGTTTTAATGCTATTGGAAAAGAAAAAGAGGAGTGCACTAACTTCGCAAGAAATTAGCAAATATGAGTCACTTGAACCTTATTTGCTTTTCTTATCTTCTAGTATATTCATGGGAAATAACCTCAATCTAGAGGAAATTATTAACGGTAATTACATTTTAGATTTTTCTATGTTACCAACTAGTGAAGTGAAGTATATAATTATTGAGACTATTTTAAGGTCTATTCAAAGTTTTATGTATAGGGTTCAAAAGAGTGATTCCTTAAGGAAGTTAATAATAATTGATGAAGCACCGTTTATATTAAGTAAGGATTCTGGTAAAGAATTATTGGAAAGACTTTTTGCTGAGGGTAGGAAGTTCGGTTTCGGTTTTGTTCTAATTTCGCAGAGTATTGAATATGTTAAGGATTTAATTCCTAATTCGGGTTTATTCTTCTCATTTAATGTAGTTGAACCCAGAGAGCTCGATTATATAAGTAAGTTTTTCGGTGGTTCTGATCAGAACGTTTATAAAGCTATTTATGAGACTTTGCCACAGTTATTAAGAGGTTATTGTTTGACTAGAGATTTATTAGGAAGACATATATATTTAGTTCAGCTCGATAAAGGTGATACTAATGGTGTTTGACGAGGAGGAGGGAAAAGAGAGCGAAGAGGAAGAGGAGAAGGAGGAACTAGAGGTTAAGGAAGAGGAGGAGAGCAGAGGACAAGAGGCGGAGAGTGAGGAGACGGCAGAAGAGTTCGCCACTATGACTGTAGCTGACATAGAGGTTTTAATGAAAAATACGGAAATTTGGGATAAACTTCTCAGTGGTAGGATAAGCATAGAAGAGGCAAAGAAAATGTTTGATGAGGTACAGTCTTCATACTCTACCGATAGGAGGAAGAAGAGGACGACTAAAAAGGCTAAAAAGGCTAAATCTAAAAAGACTAATGAAGAAGTGGGTGAGGAAGAGGAATGATTAAAGCTATTTACCCTAATGCGAAAGAATTTCACTCCTTATTGTCCGGGCTTAATGAGATTGTCGATGAGGTTATATTAAACTTTTCTGAGGATGGAATCTTTTCCAGATATCTGACTGATGATAAAACACTAATGGGAATTTTACGTATTTCGAAAGAGTTTCTAGAGGAATATACGATAGAAAAGCCTATAGGGATTAAGGTTAAAATAGATGATCTTAAGAAAATATTAGGGAAGGCAAAGAGTAAAAACGCAGTAGTAGAACTTGAAGAAACGGATGCCGGACTAAAGGTTGTTGTAAGAGATGAGAAGACTGGGTTAAGAAGTAATATTTATGTTAAAGGCGAGAAGACATCATTAGATCAGCTTACTGAACCTAAAGTAAATTTGTCAGTATCGTTTACGTGTGAGGGCAAGGTTCTTAAGAGGATAATAGATGATGTTAGCATTATAAGTGAGGAGGTTGAAGTTTCTGCTGGAGAAAATAATGAAATAATATTTTCTACTGAGGAAGGTGGTAAAAGTTATAGGGCTGTTTTAGTACAGGATAAACCGTTAAAGAGCTTAAACATTGAATCCGCTGGCAAGGCAATTTATAGTGTTGAGGTACTAAAAAGCGCTCTAAAAGGAGTTGCCTTCTCTGAAAACGTTACGGTAAGTTTCGGTAATAATATACCTATGAAAATTGAGGCATCAGCTTCTTCTGGAGGTCAACTAATATTCTGGGTTGCCCCTAGGTTATAAATTCCATTTTCGCTACCTCTTTTTATTATTGCAGTATACTTATTATGGGCTCTTAACACTTCCTCTGCGTGTAATAAAATTAAATATCCCTTTTTACCTTCTTGTATTCCATAATTTAATCCAAACACTTTATACGCATTTATGGTAGCCCCCTTAAGGATCTCAAGAGAATAATCTGACATGGGTTTTTGAATTCTTGTTAATAATAAGGCTATTTCTAAGTCCTTCCACAAATTAGGTGTTATCCAGCTACCGTTATCTGTCCCAAAAAGTATTGTTATATTAGACTCTATGGCGTCTGCTATTCTAGGAATTCCTACACCATGCCATAAATTACTTCTAGGGCAAAAGACAACCGGAGCATGTAAAATTTCAAAATCAGATTTTTTGAAATGAGTCCCATGAATTATCAAATTTGGCTCATAATATTCTAATAAAACTTTGATATCGTCAAGGAGGTATTGTTTTAAAGTTTCCGATACATGTGCGGCTCTTATTTTATTTTTAAATCGTAATTTAATGCTCTTAATTTCCTCTATCGAGTTAGAGTTAAGTGAGGGTAATCCATAACCATCAACTATCGCGTAGAGCTTGTCTAACTCTTCTTTATTAAAAAAGTCTAATCTTCCTAGAATTATATAATTTATTGTGTTATTAACCTTATTTTTTATACTTCTTGCAATTAGGGATCCAAGAACTCCTTGCTCTCTGAAATCTACAACTGTATTTATTCCAAACCTTAAGGAATCAAGAAGAAATTTCCTTATTCCTTCAGCTATTCTATCTTTATAAATTTCAAAATATTTATATTTCTCACTCTTAGGGTCACCTACCAATTCCTTTAGACTTTTATTTATACCGATTTCTGGGAAAGTATAGTCTGCCGTGTGAGTATGGGAATTAACTAATGGCGGTAAAGCTATGTATTCCCTATAATCCTTAGCATTTGGATCGTGTCCTATACCTATGTGTACTATCTCCTTAGTGACAGTATCTATTTCTATATTGATATTTTCCTTAAACTCTAGTTCATCTCCCAGTAATGCACCCCCCAAATTTATCTTAATATTTTCCATTGGGTGTCCCTCTTCACCCTGATCAGATCTAGTGCCTTAGTGGCATTTTCTAATGCTTTTCTTGCATTCTCTCCTATTCCGATGCCAATTTTTACACCTTTAATATCACTTTCTGATAATATTGAATCCAAGTCTTTTTCTGAGGCAAACACACCAAAGTTATCACCTCCGAAATACTGATAAAAGCCGTTTACCTTTCTAGCTATTTTTGAGATTATTAAGGAAAGTTCATTTATTCTTTCCATTCCTTCCTTTAAGTTACTTTTTGTAAACCCGTCTATGTCATAATGAGCGACTAACAATTTTTCATCTGGAAAATTATCTAGTGTTTCTACGCATGAAAATAAAGACAGATATAGGCTTTCACCATATCCCTTGCACACTTCTACGGGTGTAGTAGCGTAATGGCTTGTATCTTCAATTACTTTCATCAAATATGTTTCTTTTATACCATCTGCTAAAATTATGTATTTATCAAATCCTAATGGAATAACATAAGAATTTACTTTACTGAATCTTTCATATAGTAAAGAAGAAAAACTATGTTGAAAAATCTGTATCTTCCATTCTCTATCAGAGCCTAAGCTTTCTGTCCACTCTTTGTACCCCTTTAGACTTAATAATATAGTTTTCACTCAATAATCACCGTTTTATCTTCGGGTAGTTGCACTGTTTTTAACTCTCTTAACCTCTTTACTAATTTTATAGCAGATTCTACTGCTCTTGTGGAATATTCTTCAATTCTTTCAACAGCTTGTTCATGGGTGACCCCATGTCCAATAATTCCTAATGTTACTGGTTTTCCGAATTCAACAGACAAGTCTAACAGTTTCCTCGCTGTTTGAGTAGCTACTATTTCATCATGTTTAGTTTCACCTTTAATTACAGCACCTAAAGTTACAACAGCATCTATATCTTCTCTCTTCAATAGCTCTTTAACAGCTATTGCCATATCATAGCTTCCCGGAACTTTAACAACTACCTTTACCTTAGCCCCTAAGAAGTTAGCATGTGATAACGCTCTCTGTAACATTAAATAAGTTATGTCATAATTGAATTCCGCTACTACTATTGCTAACCTAATCATCGATTGTTCCTGCATTTTCATACCCCTGCCTTAACCCTTTTCCAGCATAGGGAGTTAAAGCGTTTTTTCCATCTCTTATTAGTCTTACTAAGTTTATTGCGTGTTTAGTGGCTCTATCAATTGCTATTTCTTTCAGCTTCTCCTCATCATCAGCTTCGTCCTCATGAACTGTAACGTCAATTATGTGCTTAGAAGTTAGAATTTGAACCATTATTAATCCAATACTTGCAGCTAAATAACTATACTTATCGAGCATTGTTTTTCCAACCCAACCTAGGGTTATTACTCCATCACATCCCTCATCTAACAGCCTCTTTGCAGCAACCGGCAGATCCTTTATCCCCGGTACAGTATATCTTACAATTTCAGCTTCTGGGTCCTCTTTTCTTATGGTTCTTATTGCTATATTTCCCATATCCACTCTCGAAAAAGTAGTATCCGCAACTCCGTACTTTCTCATATTAAAACCTCCTTTATTATTTCTTTACCCTCTATAAATAGAAAACCGTGAGTCTTGGCGTAAAGCATAGCTTTTTCTTTTTTCATGCTTTTCCCATCATCTAACATTTCAGCTATTACACCGCTTTTCGGAAGTCCAGCGAAATTTAGTAAAGCTATAGTTAACTCTGTGTGTCCTTTTCTATTTCTCAAACCCCTTGAAAGTAGTATGGGCACATGTCCCGGAGAATAAAACTCATTATAAAATTTTAACCTGGCATCATTTTCTTCTCTCTCTTCTTCTATTAATTCTACCACTTTGTGAAGTTCTGATATTGTTTTTGCCCTATCCTCATCATTTATCCCGGTCCCTGTGTTCACGTGGTTAACCCACAAAGAGAAAGCAGGTTCATCACCGTAAACTGGCTTCTTAGAAAGCTGTGGATAAAGTTGTTTTACTATTTCACTCATAAATTTTATCCCTAACTTTTCTCCTATTTCACTAGAAGTTACATAACAAATTAGCCCTCCAGCGTCTTTTCTTAACATATTTATCGATTTCCAGCTTATTTTTCCTCCGAAAAACATCATGTCAACTTCTTCTTCTCTTCCGTCAAAATCGTAAATTAGTACTGGAACTCCGCTTTCAAGGTTCTTCCGTAATTCCAATTTGTCTAACATGTATGATAATACATAATTTTTAAATATTTAAGCGTATGTACTATCTGTTTTTAATTCTTCTAAGTATTAAAAACAGAGAAATTCCCAAAACCATTATGATTATAAACAAAGTTAAGTTATTATTACTACTATTGTTAGTAGTTGTAAGATTTGTTATGTAAGTATTGTTAAAATTCGTCTCATTATCTGAGATTCTAGTTATTTCCACATAAGAAAGGGTTATTGTAGCGTTTTGATAGGTTGATATAATGAGAATTTTTAAAGACATATTTTCGGCTAGCCAATTTATAATTTCTTGTTGTGGAAAATTAATCATGACGTAATTAGAGTTAGAAAACGGTGTATAATTTATAGGGGATATTACAGTGATAGGTGATTGATTTCCACTTATTTCTAACTGTAAATTAGTGGGGGTTATACTAAAGTTTATGTACAAAGGGTTATCTATATATTGTTGGGATATTTTCACATTAAGTGTTATAGTTGGTAGTGTTATTACTTCTTCTGTTTGTTTTGTATTAGCTGAATAAGTATGCGGTATAATTAAAAGCAGAATTATTACGAATATGTAACATTTTCTCATATTATCAGTTTTCAGCAATACATATTTATTACTGGTCGTATAAAATGTTTTAGGCATGTCAACCTATCCGCAAGGGTATAATCCGTATAATTGGAAAATGATAATAGTATCACAAGTTTTAATGATACTACTATCATTTGTACTATCAATTTATCCACAGTACTTTTTGCCGGTATATATTCTATATATTTTAGTAATGTTCGGAGTAATGAGTGTAATGATGATGAGGAATAATCCAATGCTGGCAGAGAGGAAATATATGGGAGAAATATTAAATTCTCCTACCTTTTTTGAAGAGAAAAACGCTTCTGATCTAATTCAAAAGGATAAAGAATATATGCAAAAGATGCAAGAAGTCGCGGTGTCTAATTTAAAGGCTTTCGGTGTAATGATTTTGTATATAATCTTTATATTTCTATTTTATGATTTAGTTTTACTAAAAATAGTCAATTCAGTGACAGAATATGAAAAATTAGCGATTTATATAATATATTTTGAAGCACTATATCTTTTTAATATGTTTGTATATAGAAGAATCATAAAGGTTCAAATGATGGAATCAATGGCACCATCAAGTTATAAAGTTAATGAGAGGGGAATAATCTCAACTGATAAAAGTGGAGTCTTTCTCCATTCAAGACATTTAATCGAAGCCGAAATAGTAGAGAACAGAGAGAAGAAATACGTGGAGATCAACTCAAAGACCTCTAAACTACCATTTAAAATCAGGCTTTATGCACATGATTTAGATAGGTTAATGGACGCATTGAATAGGGTTAAAAGAATAGAATTAAAAAGACAATCCTCTAATACTTGAAAAATACAAATGAGAGTAAAGGGCAATCGTATTATTAACTACTGCTCCATCTCTTCCTTCCCAAATTCCTTTACCTATTTTGTTCCTAAATGCAAAGGTTACATCATTAACGTTTATAGGCTTAGAAACATGAAACTCATGACCCCTGATTGTATCCCCTCTTTTAGCTATAAAACTATCCCTTATCCCCTCTAGTTCTGTATAACCTATAGTAAGTTTATCTTTCGTTCTTATACTAATGTCAAAAGCTTCAACCATTCTATAACTTTTCTCCTCAGGCGATACGAGTTCTTTAGATAGATACATCAAACCACCACACTCAGCTATAACTTTTTTACCCGCTTCTATGTTTCTTAATATCCACTTTTTTGTCCCAGTTGCTTTTTCTAATTCTTCTAAGTGGAGCTCTGGATAACCTCCACCAATGTAAATTACTTCTGCGTCTTCTTTTGGGATATCGTTATTTAGAGGGCTAAAGAACTCAACCTCGAATTTCTTTCTCAAGAAGTTTATATTATCTTCATAATAGAAGTTAAAGGCGGAATCCAGAGCAATATAAGCTTTTCCTTTTTTCAAGCCTGTTTCTTCCTCCTCTGGTTGCGGGATAGGCGGACTTTCTTTAGCTATTTCCAGTAACAAATCTAAGTCTACATTCCTCTCAATTTCTTTAGCTATTTCATTTATTATATTCTCAGTTTGTCTAAAATCATCAACTGTAAATAACCCTAAATGCCTTGAGGGTATAATAAACTTTTTATCATACTTAACATATCCAATTACTTCTGTTTCGATGGATTCCTTACAATAGTTCAAGTGGGTATCAGAACCTATAAAATTAAAGATCACGCCTCTGATATTAGCCTTCTTATATTCTCTTAAACCTTTTACTATAGCAGCTGCAGTACTTCCTATATTACTACAGTTGATAATTAGTAATATCGGAGTTTTTGTCACTTGAGAAATTTCATAAGTACTATATTTTATTCCAACTCCATCGTACAGTCCCATTACTCCTTCAATAACACCTAACTCAAAACCTTTAGCGTATTTACTCAGTGTTTTTATAACACCGTCCTCTCCCATCAGCCACAAATCTAAGTTAATCGCTGGATAGCCGCTAGCAACCTTTAAATACATTGGGTCAATAAAGTCTGGCCCGGCTTTATACGCTCTTATCTTATACTTTTTACTTAACGCCTTTATTAAACCGGCAGTTATGAGAGTTTTACCGGAATTGCTTCTATCAGACGAAATGATTATACGGGGAAATTCCATGGGAAAAAATAAGAGCTTTAGAGTTTATATCTACTTATGCATATTGTTTATGATGACGTAAGGGATTTAAAGGCTATAATTCAAGTACTTACTAAGCTTGTTGATGAAGCTCTTTTTGAAATAAAAGATGATGGTATACAGTTAATTGCAGTTGACAAAGCTCATGTTTCGCTTATAAAAATAGAGTTACCTAAAGATATGTTTAAAGAATATGACGTACAAGGGGAGTTCAATTTCGGTTTTAATACTCAATATATGTCAAAACTACTAAAGGCTGCTAAAAGAAAAGAAGAAATCAGTATAGATGCGGATAGTGAGGAAGTTGTTAAGATAACCCTTTTAGGTGCTCTAGGTAGGGTTTTTAAAGTAAATAATCTACAAGTTTTACCACCTGAAGTACCAGAAATTAATTTTGAATTTGATGTTAGAGCATCAGTAACCTCTAAGGGATTTAAAACTGCAATAAGTGAGATAGCTACTGTTGCTGACACAGTAAGTATATCGGCCACCGAAGATAAGATCATAATAAAGGGAGAAGGAGAAAACAAGATAGAGAACGAATTCAGCAAAGATACCGGTGCATTAGCGGAGATTGAGTTCAATAAGGAGGCATCGGCTTCATATGATGTAGAGTATCTTAATGACATTTTGACCCTCACAAAACTCTCTGATTACGTTAAGTTGGCCTTCTCTGACCAAAAGCCTTTGCAACTAGACTTTAATATGGAAGGAGGGGGAAAAGTTACTTATTTGCTTGCACCTAAACTATCTTGATGCAAATTCAAACAGCCCTAGTAGGCAGCTATCCAAGGCCAGTAAATATAGCTAAAGTATTATCGAAACTAAAAAGTGGGAAAATAGAAAAACAGAAAGCCGAAAAAGAGATAGAGAAGTTTTTAAATAAATACTTTCAATTTGCAAAAGATAGTGGGCTTGGTTATGTGACCGATAGTATGATAGAATGGGATGATATAGCTGATTTAACAACTTCTTTTTTAAAAGGGGTAGAAAAAGGTGCGCTGGAAAGGTTTTTCGATAATAATTTCTATTATCGTAGAATAGTTATAAAAGATAGGCTTCAATACAACGAGAATAACGAGTATATTATCTATTTGGAGAGAGCTAGAAAAATGAGCAATTTGAAGCTTAAAGCCGTAGTCCTAGGTCCTTTAACGTTTTCTGTCCTTTCGGACGATTTATATTATAAGAAAAATATTAAAAATCTTTTCGAGGATTATGCAATGGTAGTAAATTCATTGCTTAAGGAGGCTAGGAATTACTATGACGTTATCGAAATCCATGAGCCCGCAATCTTTTCAAAGGGCATAAAGAAGGATTTGATAGAACCTTTACGTACATACTATAATTCAATGTTAAAGGATATAAATGCCGAAACTCATGTACTGAGTTATTTTGATCTGAGGTTTGACAGAATTAATGCGTATTTAAATCTACCAGTAAACGTTTATGGTTTTGATGTTACCGAAAGTAATAAGGTAAAACTCGGAAGACTTTATAGATTTATTAAAGATAAAGAAGTTTATTTTGGCGTATTAGATTCTAGGAATACAAAATTAGAAAGGATTTCAACTATAAAGAGAATAGTTCTTTCTGCGTATCAGAAAGGTGCTAAAAGGGTAATAATAGGTAACTCTACATTTAATGATTTAATACCAGAAGTAATTGTTAAAAGAAAGTTTAAATTACTCAAGAGGGGTAAGGAGATGATCTTAAATGGATGAATTGCCTATATTACCAACAACCGTAATAGGAAGTTATCCTAGGCCTAAGTGGTTAAGGGAAGCAATAAGATTGCATAAGGCTGGTAGGATTTCTGACGACGAGCTAAAAGAGGCTTTTGATGATGCCGTTGTTACAGTAATTAGGGATCATCAGGTTGCGGGTGTTGATGTTCCTAGTGACGGCGAGATGAGAAGAGATGAGATGGTTGAGTTTTTCGCTGAAAGGCTAGGCGGATTTAGGTTTTACGGTTTTGTAAGGGTTTGGGGAGATCATTATTATCGCAAGCCTTCAGTAGTAAGTAAAATTACTTACAAATCTCCTATGTTATTAGACGAGTTTAATTTTGCAAAAAGTGTTTCTTACACTCCATACTTAAAGGTTACTATAACTGGTCCCTATACTATTGCTGAGTGGTCTTATAACGAGTACTATAAGACTAAGCAAGATTTAGCCTATGATTTAGCTAAAGCATTAAACCAAGAGATGAAAAAGTTAGTAGAGGCTGGAGCCAAGATCATACAAGTGGATGAACCAGCGATTCATACTAGAAAGGAGGATGTAGAGTGGGCCGTAGATGTTGTGAACGAGTCAATTAAAGGTATTAATATTAAGGTCGTAATGCACGTATGTTATGGCGAATATTCGTATCTTGAACCTTATTTAGATAAACTTAATGTTGATCAGATAAACTTGGCGTTAAAGAACTATGATTATAAACCAGTAAAGTTATTTAAGAAATGGGATAGAGAAATAGGTGTCGGTGTAATAGATGTTCATAATAAAAGAATCGAAGACCCGGAGGAGGTAGCTAAGGATCTAAGAATGTTACTTGAGTACTTTAAGCCTGAAAATGTGTGGGTAAACCCAGATTGCGGTTTAAAGCTTTTGCCTAGAAAGATTGCATTTCAAAAACTCGTTAATATGGTTAAGGGGACGTTGATGGTGAGAGAAGAACTTAAAAAGAAGGGATATACTACTATATCACTGAAACCTTTAGTTAATAGGTGAGATGATTGAATAAGAAGAGGGCTAAGGGCAAATCCCATTCAACTAGACCAGTAAGAAGTGGTCCCCCAAAGTGGGTAAGGTTTACTAGAGAAGAAGTGGAGATGATAATAGAAGAGTTAGCCAAGAAAGGCTATCCCCCCAGTATGATAGGGTTAATATTAAGGGATCAGTACGGTATACCATTAGTTAGACAAATTACTGGTAAAAAGATTACCCAAATTTTAGAAGAAAAAAGTTTAACGCCTAAAATTCCAGAAGACTTATTTAATTTAATAAGAAAGGCTGTTAATATAAGACGTCATTTGTTTGAACATCCTAGAGATAAGAGTGCAAAAAGAGGTTTAGAAGAGACAGAGTCAAAAATAAGGAGGCTAGTGAAATATTATAAGTCTGTTGGTAAGCTTCCTCCAGAGTGGAAGTACGAGCCAGAAAAAGCGGAGTTATTGGTCAGCGGTACTCTTTAAGGCAATTTCTACCCTTTCTTTAAGTATTTCTGCTACTCTCTTATCTACTCCTATTGGATCTGCGATAATTATTTTAACGTTTTTCTTCGCTACCTCTTCAAGTTGTTTTGGAATGTCTCTCCTAAAATGAGCACCAGCAGCGAAAAGTAAGGGAACTACTACAATTGTTTTAGCACCCTTTTCTATTAGTGTTTTTGCTGCGTCAGTTATCGTTGGTGAGTTAAACTCGATAAACCCGTATTCTACGAGATCAAAATATTCTCTTAAAAAGTCCGCGTACTTTACTGCTACTTCCTTCCATTCATTTAGTTTGCTCCCGTGGAGCACTAATAAGATGCCAATCACATGATATAATTAACTACGATTTTAAATACTTGTATTTTAATTTACCTTAAGAAGGGGTAAATATGCCGGACTTTAAGATTGTCATTTCTGACCCTCAAACCAAAGAGCCTAAAGTCTTGAATGTTAAGGCTAAAGTTTCCGATCAAGTGCCCTCAAACCAGGGTGAAAAGGAAGGAAAAGCAATTCCGATTGCAAAACTTAATGAAAAGTTAAAACAAGATTTAAATTTAGACCAGTTTATTACACTGGAAATAACTAAGCAAGAAGGAGATAAAAAGGTTAAGGTAAAAGGGCATTTTAAAATCGAAATAGACAATTCAGTGCCACAAGGAGAGGTATGGATTTCTCAAACAATGGGTGAAAAGTTTGGCTCAAATGAATTTGAAGCAAAAGCTTATAGAACTAAAGCCTTTCAAATCTCTGTAGATCAATCTAAAATTCCGAACTTAGTAGGAGCTAAAATAGGAGATGTTATTGATGTCAACATATCCGGTATTTCATTAAAATTAAAGATAACCGGAGGTACTGATAATTCTGGTTTCCCCATGAGGTTTGATGTTCCGGGTGGTGCTAAAAGAAAACTACTATTAAGCGGGCCTCCTGGATTTTATCCAACTGAGGATGGTATGAGAAAGAAGAGAACTGTTAGAGGGAATATGATTACTACTGAAATAGTCCAAATTAATACTATTTTAGTTAGGTGAAAAAACTTTTGCCCTGGCCTAAAGTTCAACCAGAAGTAAATATTGGTGTAGTTGGTCATGTAGATCATGGTAAGACTACTTTAGTTCAGGCTATCACTGGCATTTGGACCTCGAAGCATTCCGAGGAACTCAAGAGGGGTATGACGATAAAGCTAGGTTATGCTGAAGCCAGTATAGGATACTGTAGTAGTTGTAATGGTGTAGAGGCATACGTAACGGAACCCTCATGTGCTCATTGTGGGAGTACCGAAGAGCCAAAGTTCCTAAGAAAAGTATCATTTATTGACGCACCAGGCCATGAGGTTTTGATGGCGACTATGTTATCTGGTGCTGCATTAATGGATGGTGCATTGCTAGTTGTTGCTGCTAATGAACCATTTCCTCAGCCTCAGACCAGAGAACACTTTGTTGCCCTTGGTATAATAAATGTTAAGCACTTAATAATAGTTCAAAATAAAGTAGACGTTGTAAGTAAAGAAGAAGCTTATAAGCAGTATAAACAGATAAAGGAGTTTTTGAGAGGAACGTGGGCTGAAGATGCTCCTATAATCCCGGTTAGTGCACTACATAAAATTAATATTGATGCACTCTTGCAGGCGATACAAGAATATATACCTACACCCGAAAGAGACTTAAGTAAAAGTCCTATAATGATGGTTATAAGGAGTTTTGATGTTAATAAGCCGGGGACTCCTTATAATGAGTTAAAAGGAGGAGTTCTGGGTGGAAGTCTAATACAAGGGAAGTTAAAGGTAGGTGATGAGATTAAGGTATTACCAGGTATAAGAGTAGAAAAAACTGAAGGTAAAGTTGAGTATGAGCCTCTTTATTCAACTATTACATCAATTAGGTTTACGGATTTAGAAGTAAATGAGGCTAAACCAGGCGGGTTAGTAGCCATTGGTACCGAACTGGACCCCTCTTATGTTAAGGCTGATAGTTTAGTGGGCAATGTTGTTGTAAAAGCTAATGAGGATGTACCCGTAGTTTGGAATATTACTGTCCAAGATTATCAGTTACTTGAGAGAGTGGTCGGGAGTAAGGATCTTTTAAAAGTAGACAGTATTAAACCTAGAGAAACTTTAATGTTAACCTTAGGTTCTGCTACCACATTAGGGGTAGTAAAAAGCGTTAAATCTAATTCTTTAGAAATAGAATTAAAAAGACCTTTGGTAGTTTGGAGTAAAGACTTACGTATAGTAATAAGCAAGCAAATAGGAGGAAGATGGAGATTAGTAGGATGGGGAGTAGTAGCCGTTTAGGAATATTAGTAGATACTAATGTATTAATGTCAGTTTATGATAGGATAGATCCTTTTGAACTAGTTATTTCTTCTCTAGATTTTAAGCCAGTTTTTTACATACCGTCGTTAGTTTTAAAGGAGTTGCAGAAGTTTTTGAACGAGAACCCTGCTAAGGAAAAAAGGGCTAGGGTTGCGCTTAAGTACCTAGAGGTAAACAAGAATTTATGGGAGATTATTGAGGTTGAAGATAATGGATTAGTAGATGATGTATTACTTAGGTTATGTAAAGAGAGGGGGTATTTACTTTATACTAATGATTATAGATTAAAAGAGAGGGCATTAAGCCGGGGGATAAAAGTTATATATCTAAGACAGAAGAGTAAAAATATAAGTCTTGACATTATTATCTAGTCTGATATTTCATGTTTAAGCTAGTTAGGGCTAAAGGTATTGTTAGGATTCCTCCAGAATATTTTGGGCAGCCAATCGATGAGGTTGCCCTACAGATTTTAAGACAAGAGTACCAAGAGAAGATATTAAAAGACTTAGGAATTATACTTACAGTACTTAATGCAAAAGCTAATGAAGAGGGGTATATAATTTTTGGTGATGGCGCAACTTATCATGAAGTGGAATTTGAAATGCTAGTTTATATTCCATTAATTCATGAGGTTGTTGAGGGCGAGATAGATCAGGCTACAAACTTTGGAGTTCAAGTAAACCTAGGGCCAGTTGATGGTCTAGTCCACATATCTCAGATAACTGATGATAATTTTAAGTTCGATCCTAATAGAGGGATTCTGATAGGCGAGAAAAGTAAGAAAACGCTTCAGAAAGGGGATAGGGTAAGAGCTATGATAATTAGTGTTTCTACCAGCGGGGGGAGGATGCCAAGGATAGCTTTAACAATGAGACAACCTTATTTAGGTAAAATTGAATGGATTAATAAAGAAATTTCAAAGGCGAGTAAATAATGGTTGAGAAGAAGGCATTTAAAGCTTGTAAGAATTGCAGAGCTTTAGTAACTCCAGAGACTACTGTATGTCCAGTTTGTCAGTCAACCTCATTCACTGACGAATGGAATGGTATGGTTATAATCTTAAATCAAGATTCAGAAGTAGCAAAAATGTTTGGGGCCAATATTCCTTGGAGGTACGCGATAATAATCAAATAGACTATTGCTTCATATTACCTAATGAGTTAAGACAGCTACTAATAAAGCCGTATGGCTTTCTTTTTACTAACGAGGACTTATTAATTCGATATATTAAAGGAGTAAATTCAAGAATAATATCTGTAGGTGATGTAGTTACAGTAACCTTATTTAAACATGGTATAAAGCCTTTTATAGCATTTGTTGATGGAAAAACAAAAAGAGTTATAAAAATTAGCTCTGATAGTTATTCAATAACTTTACTTAATGAACCGGGATTAATAAGACTCTCTGCGATGAGTAAAATTAAAGAGTTGCTTTCAAGCAATTCTCATAATGTTGTTTTTGTTGAAGGTGAGGAGGATCTATTGGTCATTCCAGTTATTTTATACAGCAATAATGGTGATATAATAGTTTACGGTCAACCTAATGCTGGGATTGTTATGATAAGAAATAATGCATTAATAAAAGAGTATGTTGAGGACTTATTCAAACGATTTAAAGTAAAAAAATGCTAATCCGACCTGCGCGGGCTCATCATGTTTCAGCCCTTTCGAGCCTCTTCATGCACCGTACTTTTCAGCCCTGTTAGAGTAATTAAGTAAAATATTTAACACATCCAGTCCTCTTATTCTCAGCGAACCTTTTCTAGCTTCTCTTTCATTAAAATCAGAAACAAAATCTGGGATTATATTATAAGGAACATATAATAAAAACGGTACTGGATCACCGGTATGCTCCTTTACCTCTACTGGTGTTGTGTGGTCACCAGTTATAGCAATAATTAGATCTGACCCATACAAATCTAAAATCTTACCTATCATCTTGTCCATCATAGAAATCGCATAAACTTTACCATCAACATTACCATCATGAGAAGCGGCATCTGTGGCTTTTAAATGTAAAAATACAAAGTCATACTCATTTAACAATTTAGCGGCAGTCTCAGCTTTTCCTAAATAATTGGTATCTAAACCGCCAGTTGCACCTTCTGGTGTTACTACTTTCATTCCAATTTGTTCACAAATCCCCTTTATTAATGCCGTTGCTGAAACAGCGGCAGCTTTCATCTTAGTATAACTCTCGAATCTAGGTAGTTCTTCGTACTGTGCAGCTCCCCTTAAAAGTATTATATTAGCTGGAGGTTCCCCTCTTTTTATCCTCTCTTTATTATAGTCAGACTGTGAGAGGACTTCATATACTTTTTTCGTTAATTTATTCACAATTTCAGCAGTAAACTTAGACTGAGGGTTCGAGTCTAAAGGCTCGCTTTCGAGGACTTTCTTACCAGTCTCATGAGGGTCGGTATCACTTACTTTATCACTTAAATCTTTTCCGCTCAATACTACCGCAACCCTATGTTCTGTACCGTGGTAGAAGCGCACTCTTATACCATCTATTTCGCCAATTTTTTCATTAAGCTCTTTCACTAGTGAATCTGCTTCTTCTATTTTTCTTCCGGCTCTTCTGTCTAACACTATGAAGTTCTCGTTTACTGTCGCAAAGTTGCCTCTAAACGCAACATCACCATGTTTTAATCTAGCTCCAGCACCTATTGCTTCAAAAGCTCCCCTTCCTTTATAATACTTATGTGGATCTAGGCCGAACATTGATAGATGAGAAGTATCACTACCAGCAACTACTCCAGGGGATATAGGATCCATTAGACCTATGATTGACGATTTTAATAATTCTTTAATGTTTGGTTTGTCAGATGCCTCTAAGGGTGTCTTTCCTTGAAGTTTAGTTACTGGTCTATCCCCAAGCCCATCTCCTACGAAAAATAAAATCTTATATTGTTTCAACTCAATCCCCTCCTTAATTCCTTAGCCATTCTTTCATATCTTTGTATATCAGCTGGAGCTAAACTTGGCCTTACTATTTCCATAGCTTTAGTAAAGTCATCCTTAGTAACTTTAATATTTGTCGAATTCATGCAATCTCTCATTACTTTCTGATAACACTCATCATTACCTTGACATTGCTGTTTTGCCTTCGAATCACATGTCGAGTAGGCATTTCTCATAGCGTTTATGGTAGCCTCCCGTACTAGGGCTTCTAAGTCTGCTCCAGTATATCCTTCAGTTTTTTCAGCAATTTCCTCTAAGGAAACGTCTTCCGCTAAAGGAACACTCCTAGTATGAACCTTTAAAATCTCAACCCTAGCACCCTTATCCGGTGGGGGAACGTAAATAAGCCTATCAAACCTACCGGGCCTAAGCAAAGCAGGATCCAAAATATCCGGCCTATTAGTAGCAGCAATAACAACAACTTTATTTAACGGTACTATTCCGTCCATTTCGGCAAGTAATTGATTTACAATCCTTTCGGTTACACCGCTATCATGTGCATATCCTCTCATTGGTGCTATTGCGTCTATTTCGTCAAAGAATATTACTGTTGGTGCTGCTTGCCTAGCCTTTCTGAAAATCTCCCTAATTGCCTTCTCACTCTCACCAACCCACTTAGACAAAATCTCCGGGCCACGAACAGCAATAAAATTAGCCCCACTCTCAGTAGCAACAGCCTTAGCAAGCATAGTCTTACCAGTACCAGGAGGACCAAACAACAAAATACCCTTAGGCGGTGTTATTCCGCTCCTCTCGAATAATTCTGGGAATCTTAATGGCCATTCTGCTGCTTCTCTCAACTGTTGTTTTACGTTATCTAAACCGCCAATATCTGACCAACGAACTTTAGGTACTTCAACGTAAACTTCTCTCAAAAGCGTTGGTTGAATAGTTTTCATGGCGTCCAAAAAGTCTCTCATAGTTACTTTTAATTCCTTTAATATCTCAGCCGGTACTGTCTGTTGTTCTAGGTTAATCTTCTTTTCTTGTATGAATCTTCTTAGGGCAGTTATTGCTGCTTCTTTTGCCAATGCAGCTAAATCGGCTCCAGTATAACCGTAAGTTATCTCAGCTAATTTATCTATATCAACGTCTTCAGCTAGAGGCATATTCCTTGTATGTACCTGGAGGATTTCTTTTCTTCCCTTAGTATCTGGTGGTTTAATTTCAATTTCTCTATCAAATCTACCTGGCCTACGGAGTGCTGGATCTATAGCTTCTGGTCTATTCGTAGCACCGATTACTATTACTTTTTCTCTTCCCTTAATACCATCCATTAATGTAAGTAGCTGTGCTACTACTCTCTTTTCCACTTCACCAGTCACTTCTTCTCTTTTAGGTGCTATTGCGTCTATCTCGTCTATGAAAATTATTGATGGGGCGTTCTTTTCCGCTTCTTGGAATATCTCTCTTAGCCTCTGCTCACTCTCTCCATAAAATTTACTCATTATTTCTGGGCCGTTAATTGTTATGAAATAAGCACCGATTTCATTAGCTAGAGCTCTTGCGAGCAATGTCTTACCGTTCCCTGGAGGGCCATAAAGAAGAATTCCCTTTGGTGGCTCAATACCTAACCTTTGGAATAGTTCTGGGTGTCTCATTGGCCATTCTACTATTTCTCTTATCTTCTGTTTTGCCTCCTCTAAGTCTCCTATATCCTCCCACGTGACTCTTGGCAACCCTGTTTCTCCTTCCTTTACTGGTTCCTCTCTGATCTCGAGAGCGGTATTTCCAGTTATATATACGTAATTTGATGGTTGTGTATTAATTACCACGAAATCTATTGTCCCAGTATAAATTGGTATTTGAATTATTTCTCCCTTGGCCAGCGGTTTATTAACAAGGTAATCTTTAACATACTCAACAAAGCTATAATCAAATCTAATTGGCTGCGTAGGTGCTAATATCACTTTATTAGCTGGACTAACGTTAGCTTTGACTACTGTTACCTCATCACCTATTCCAACTCCCAAAGACTTTCGAATATAACCGTCTATTCTAATCTCGTCATCTGAGATATCATATGCCGGCATAACTTGCGCTAGTGCGGATCTATCACCAGATTTTATTTCTATATAATCCCCCGTCTCTACCCCTAGTTTTTTCATAGAGAATTCTGACATTCTAGCTATTTTCTTTCCTACATCTCTCTGTCTTGCTTCACTTACTCTAAGTTTAATCTGTTGACTCATTATGAGGACACTATGTAATCTTTTAAATAAGTCTTACTCTACTTGAATATTGAGTTAAGCTTGAGTCAAATACCACCTTCAATGTACTTATCCTCTTGCCCTAACTGCGGTGGTATAATCTCAGCTTCAAGACTCAGTGAAGGTTCTGTATGCTCTAACTGTCTGAAAGAGGATAGGAAGTTTGATAATATTAGGGATTTGATAAAAGTACTGGAAGAAAAAGGGAAATTGGACAAGCTAAAGACGTTATCTGAAGTTATGCATGAATTTGATGTTTTTTATGAAATATTTAGAAAAACTGTAGGATTTCCGCCTTTTGGGCCTCAAAAGAGTTGGATAATAAGGCTTTTACAAGGTGAAAGTTTTGCCATAATAGCCCCACCTGGATTAGGTAAAACTACGTTCGGTTTAGTTTCTTCTCTTTATTATGCACAAAAGAATAAACGATCAATTCTTATATTTCCAACAAAAAGTTTAGTTAGACAAGCAGTTGATAGAATCTCTAAGTTCTCCTCATCTGTCGAGTTAAGCCCTAAGTTAATTTATTATCACTCTGGATTTACTCAATCACAAAGAGATGAAGTATTAAAATCTTTGGAGTCTAACGATTTCACCATTTTTATAACAACGAATAGGTATATAGTAGATAATATAGATACTTTAAAGGCAGTAAAATACGATTTCCTTTTCGTAGATGACGTAGATACGGCAATGAAGTCCAGTAAAAGCGCTCAGGCAGTTTTACAATTAGTTGGATTTAGTAAAGACGATATTACTAAAGTAAAGGAATTACTGAGGAAAAACGATGAGGAAGTTTTCTCTGAAATAGAAAAAATAAGAAAAGGAAAGTTAGGAGATAAGAGCGTAATATTTTCTTCAGCGACACTTACGAGAGGGAATCCAGTATTTTCCGCATTAATGGGATTTAGGCCAGGCAGTTCCGTGATTTATCTTAGAAAAATTATTGATTCCTATATTGAAATGCCTAAAAGTGACGATGAAATAATAAGTCTATTAAAAAGACTACTTAAGAAACTAGGTGATGGAGGACTAATTTTCGTCCCCGTCGATAAGGGTCAAGAATATATAAAATTTTTAGAGAGTAAGCTCTCAGAAGACTTTGAAGTAGCTAGTATAACATCTGCAAGCACAAGTAAAATAGATGAGTTTGCAGAAGGCAAAATTTATGCTTTAATAGGTTCAGCAACGCATTATGGTATATTAGTTAGAGGTATTGATTTACCATGGAGGATAAAGTACGCTATTTTCGTGGGAATACCTAAATTTAAGTTTAGATTAGGTGAGAGCGTCAATGTATTGACCTTAAGCCGGCTATTAAGTGTTATAGGACTTATAACTAAAGACCAACAAGTTATATCTTTAGCGGGTAAAATAAGAGGTAAAATTAGAAGATTATCTCCAGCAGCACTTACTATGTTATCAATACAAGCCAAGGAAGGTAAACTTGAAGACGAGTTACTTCTTAAAGGGTATGAAGTTCTTAATGAGTACCTAAAAAACGAAGAAATATTAAAGAAGATAGCAGAGACTGGAGACTTTGTGATTTCTAACCATAGTATACTTATCCCAGACTTTTTAACGTACGTACAAGCAAGCGGACGTACTTCAAGAATTTACGGAGGAGATCTAACTACAGGCCTTTCAATACTCCTTGTCGACGACCTTAATTTATTCAGAATTTTTAACAGAAAACTAAGTTTGGTTTTAGATGATATTAAATGGAGGAAGCTAGATTTAGATTCTTGGAAGTTAGAGGATTTAACATTAGATTCAGTGTTATCAACGATAAATGAGGAAAGAGAAAAAATTTTGAAGGTTAGGAAGGAGGGTTCTTCATCTCCAATCCTCGAAAAAGTTAAGACTGTACTATTTATTGTGGAATCGCCTAATAAGGCTAAAACGATTTCTAATTTCTTCTCTAAACCCAGTGTGAGACAAATAGGGAATATTAGAGTTTATGAGACGGTGTTAGAGGATAAAATACTAATGGTTGCAGCCTCAGGGGGACATGTTTATGATTTAACCACACGTGAGGATATCGGGATTTACGGTATTGATGTTATAAAAACTAATACTTCCACGTATTTTATTCCGTTTTACAATACAATTAAAAAATGCAAAAATGGCCATCAATTTACTGATTTTGCTGATGGTAACAGATGCCCTAAGTGCGGTACTACTGAAATAGTTACTGATAAAACTTATACAATAGAGTCTCTCAGAAAGCTTGCGCTTGAGGCTGATGAGGTATTGATCGGTACTGACCCAGATACTGAAGGAGAGAAGATAGCCTGGGATCTTTACCTAGCCTTAAGACCGTTTAATAGTCATATAAAAAGAGCTGAGTTTCATGAAGTTACTAGAAAAGCTATTCTACAAGCTATATCAAATCCCAGAGAATTTAATATTAATCTAGTTAAATCTCAAATAGTAAGAAGGATTGAGGACAGATGGATAGGTTTCAAATTATCAAAGAAACTACAAGAGGAATTTTGGTATGAATACTGTAAAAACAAGAATTTAGAATGCAAAGAAAATAAGAATTTAAGTGCTGGGAGAGTTCAGACTCCAGTACTTAATTGGATTGTGACCAGATTTGAAGACTACAATAAATCAAAAACTAGAGTATATTATGGTAAAATTACTGGTTTAGAAGATTTAGTAGTATTAGTACCTAAGCAAGAGAGTGTTAGGAAAAACAGCAAAGTAAAACTAATAATAAAAAGCATTGAGCAAAGGACGGAAGATTTCGGTCCGTTACCTCCGTACACTACTGATACATTACTCTCAGATGCAAATGAATTCTTTGGATTACCTACACCAGAAACTATGAGAATTGCACAAGACCTCTTCGAACTAGGTTTGATTACTTATCATAGAACTGATAGTACTAGAATATCTAATGTAGGTATTTCGATAGCTGAGAATTATTTAAAACAAGTTGTTGGTGAGGAATACACTAAGATATTTAAACCCAGAAGTTGGGGTGAAGGAGGTGCACATGAAGCTATTAGGCCAACAAAGCCAGTTGATGTAGAGCAATTAAGGCTAATGATCGAGGAGGGAGATATAGAGCTTGCTAAAAAACTTACTTCTAATCATTTTAAGGTGTATGATATTATATTTAGGAGATTTATGTCAAGTCAGATAGTTCCTCTCAAGGTTAGTAAGGAGATAGTTAATATTGAGGTTAGGGATGAAGATGATAATCCTTTGAAGGTTGAACAAGACGTAATTGAACTTGTTACTAATGTTTCTCTTCCTCTTCAGATTGATTTCTCTAGATTTATATATCAACCGGTTAAAAAGATAGCCCAATCCATAAAATCCCGTTTAGATCAAATATGTGAAAAATTCCCATGTGAATTCTCGTTACAACTTCAAGGCTCATTTGTAAGGAGTAAAGTGAATTTATATACGCAAGCTGATTTAGTTAGTGAAATGAAAAGGAAAGAAATAGGAAGACCTAGTACTTATGCTACGATTATAAATACAATTCTTAAAAGACATTATGCTATTGAAAGTAAAAAGATAAAGAAGTTGATTCCAACTAATCTAGGAATAGAGGTAAATAAGTATTTAAACTTAAAATATGGAAAGTTTGTATCAGAGGAAAGAACAAGAAAACTACTACAGTTGATGGATATGATTGAAACTGGCCAAGAAAAATATGAAGATGTTCTTGCTCAAATTTATGAAGAGATAGAAGAAATAAGGTGAAAATCATGCTTATAGGTTTAATCCATTTAAAACTGAAGGAGTCAAGTAAGAAGCAAAACATAGAAAAGGCTAAAAAATTGATCAAAACTGCAAAAGAAAAAGGTGCAAAACTTGTAGTTTTACCCTCATTATTTCCAGTTGGTAACGTATTTGAGGTTTACGAGAATGATAAAAAACTAAGAAGTATTATAAGAAATCTTGCAGAGAAAATCCCTGGACCCACAACTGATACGTTAATAAATTTAGCTACTGAAGGGGAAGTACACTTAATCGCTGGCCCAATCTTAGAGCAAGCAGGGCCTAAGATTTTTCTAACTACACTAATTATATCACCACAAGGCGAAATAATAGGCAAATATCGTAAAATAATCGTTTCCGAAAAGGATGTTAAGTTAGGTATTTCTGCGGGGAAAGAACCAGTATTTATGTCTTTAGACAAGAGGTATGGTATACTTGCTGAGGACGATCTTTTCTCACCAGAAATAAATAGGGTCTTAACTTTGGGTAATGCTGTTGGGATTATAGGATCTATAAAAGCATATAGTAGAGGCCATGACGTGGTTAAAAACGTTGCAATAGCAAGGACTTTAGAAAACGGAATACCCTATATGATAGTTGGAGAAACAATAGAAGATGAGAACGGAGAAATCATAGGTTCTTCTCCAACTTTTGTAACGAACACTAGCTCGTTAATATATAAGCAAGCCGAGGACGAAGATACGGTAGTATACGTTGAGACTACGGTACTTTTACAAGAATCTAGCAAGGATAGGATCGGAAAAATTAATAATCTCGAGTCGATTCTTCAAGGGTTATGTAAGAGTGTTAAAAAGATGAAGAGTACCGAAAAGAAGAGGATGCCTCAACAAGCTGGAAATGAGGAAGAGGAATAAAAAAGGAGTTTACGAAGCCACATAAACAACAGTTCTTCTACTTTTAGCCTCTTGTTTCACAATGCCTTGTCTTTGTAATTCTTCTAATATTTTCTTTGCAACGCTAATTGTAACATTTAACTTTGAAGATAGGGTATAAGGTGTTACAATCTTTTCCTTTTTCAATTCTTCTTGCACTTTTACAATCGTGTCCTTGTCAATTGTAATACTCTTTGAAGTCAACTCTTTCCCAGTTTTTGTAGGTGCCCTCTTTTGTCCTTTCTTTTGCTGTTCTTCTTGCATCTTTTTCAGTCTTTTCTCAACCGTACTAATCGGTTTCTTTGATGCACCACCCACTTTTTCGCACCAAAAATATAATCTGTTATCGGGATATTAAGCATTATGAGTCAAGATTTTTCAATAGATGAGGTAATTAGTAGAATAAGTAAATTCGCTTCCGCTTTAGGTATTTCAAGAAATGAGTTAAAGATTTATTTCCTCCTCTTGCTTAACGGTAAAATGACAGCTAAAGAGATTTCTGATAAGCTAGGTATTTCATACACAAAAGTTTACCCATTCTTATCAAGATTAGAAGGAAGGGGTTGGATAAAACGAAGTGGTAAAAAACCAGCTTATTATACAGCTATTTCCTTGTTAGAAGTATGGTCTAATGTGAAGAGGAACATTGTTGACTCGTTAGATAAGGTTGAGAGAGAGATTATAACCCCTCTCTCATTGTTATTAACGTCGCAACCATCAATGTATAATATCCTTTTCTTACCACCAGAAAGTGTTTATTTCTCCTTAATCGAGATGCTTAAGTCCCCTTCAAATATTTATTATGTCGCTTTGTCGTTTCCAGAGTTATTTAATGATGAAGTGATTAAATTGCTCGAATCTAACTCTTATAAGAGTGAAGTAAAAATAATTCTTTCAAAAACATTAAAAGGCTCTTTCCCCCCTTCACTTCAGATAAAGTATACGGATTCTATGTTTGGCAGCGGAGTAATAACAAGTAGAGGGATATTACTTATTATAAAATCCTCTGAGGGAGTTCTATTTGGACTGTATTCTTCGCATGCTTATTTTATTGAGATAGGGAAAGTATACTTTAACTATTTATGGAATATACCTATACAAGAAAGGGGAAACGTTTAAAAAAGTTGTTTAAGACAATACTTTATTTGACCTTTCATGAGAATAATAACTGTAAAATTGCCGGAACAATTCCTAGAAGCAATAGATGAATTAGTAAATACTGGAAGGTATACTTCAAGAAGTGAAGTTATAAGAGCTGCATTAAATGATTTTATTAGGAAAGAATTATGGGTTAGTAATGAGACGTGATGAGAGCTGGTATTATTGAACAGTGATAGGTGACACCAGATCTGATTTTTAAATTCCATTCCTTATTTCTTTCTGATGAAAGTAAAGGAAGGAGACTACGTAGTCATTTGGATAGATCCAAAAAGAGTATATTTAACTAAAGTCACGCAAAAAGGTAAGTTTAGCAGTGATAAAGGAGCGATAGATTTAGGGAATTTAATCGGATTAGAATACGGTTCTGAAATCACGTTATCTACGGGGAATAAAGCATATTTACTTCACCCTACTCCGCTAGATGCATACAATGGTTTAAGAAGGCCATCACAAGTACTTTACCCTAAGGACATAGCATATATGCTTTATGTGTCCGGAATTAAACCTGGGGATACAGTGGTTGAAGCCGGTACTGGTTCTGGTTTTCTTACAATAGCCCTAGCATATTTTTTGGGTGAAAAGGGAAGAGTAATTACTTATGACATTAGGCAAGATATGCAAGAGATTGCAAAGAAAAATGTGAGTATATTAAATCTTTCTGATAGGATAACTTTTAAATTAAAGGACATTAGGGAGGGAATAGAAGAGAAGGACGTAGATGCCGTATTTCTCGATATGCCAGATCCATGGAATGCAATCAATTCCGTCTATGAAGCGTTAAAACCTTCTGGATCTATAGTTATTTTCGTTCCAACAGTAAACCAGATAGAGAAGACAGTACTCAAATTAAGAGAATTCAACTTTGTTGATGTCCATGCGGAGGAATTAATTACCAGAGAATATCAAGTTAAGGAAAATGCTACAAGGCCTAAAAATATTGGTGTAGTTCACACTGGTTACATTATTAGGGGAAGAAAATCAATAAAAGTTGGTTAATATAAAAATAAAGTAAGATGTCATCAAAGATAGCCGTTTACGCAAACCTAATTATAAGATATGAGAACGAAATAAAGGAAGAGGAGAGAAAATTGGCTGATGATGGTAAAAAGCTTGTCTTATTATCACAGTCGCTAGCCTCGCAACTCAGAAATGTGGCTGAGCAAGTGTTTACAGAAGTATCAAAAGAAATAGAGAGGGCTTCAGATGCAAAAGTGAGAGAAATTTCGCAAAAATATCAACAAGAAAGAGAGAAAGAATTATTAAAGATAAAGCAAAATGGTGAAAAGAATTTAGATAAAGCAGTAGATTTTGTACTAAGAAAAGTTATGGAGGTATACAAATGAGTATTTACGCGTATGCTACAGCTCTAGCTAGAGTATATAAATCACAAACGCTTACTAGGGGTACGATTAATGAACTACTTGAGAGTGAAGATTGGAAGGACGCAATCTCCATCCTTAGAGAGAAGGGGATCATATCTGAAACTCCGTCTTCAATATTAGATTTTGATATAATGATTAAGAGGAGGTCTTTAGAAATTTTAAGGAAATTGAGGGGATATACTTTAAGTTCTAGTATATCTTCTTCAATAGTAGACCTATATGAATTCTTTTTCAAACTAGATGATTTAGAAGCTTTAATTGCATCTGCGTACTTTCACAATTCATCACCCAGACTCTCCATTTTAACAGAATTAATGGAGTTAAAACCACAATCTTATGAAGACGTCTTAGCTTCATTAAAAGGAATAGAAAGGGATGCACTAAAATATGCTATAGATAAGTCCGTGAAAAAGACCCCTTCAGAAATAGGCTCGTTCTTAGAGTATTATTTTATCAAAAGTCTTTCTAAGATCGTTGAGGAAATGAAAGGGGATTGGAAAGGTAAAGCAGATGAAATCATTTGCGGTTATAAAGATTATTATACCGTTTCTTTAGCATATAACTTAAAAGTCCAAGAGGATTTAACATGTAAAATATCTAGGGATGTTGTAAGGGATATAGCAAACTCTACCAACGAGAAAGAAGTTTTAGACTTATTAACGAGAACTCCCTATTCAAAGAGTATATCTGGGTTAGATGTATATTCCGCCTTAGCCTCCCTAAAAAGAGTAGCAAGAATAAACGCAAGAAATGCTTCTCTTAATGCGTTTATGGGTTCTCCCTTTACTCCAGTCACTGTTATGGCAATAGCAGAACTAATAAGGCTTGATACTGAAGATTTAATCACAATTGTTAACGGATTAGCATTGCATTCAGTAGATAAGGTTAAATCTTCAGTCTCCTTTGAGCTCATCTAAAATCTTTTTATCAACTACATACCAACCATCATTGTCAACTATTATGGTATAATCTGGGATTGACGGTGGATCTGGCATACTCTCTATAGGCTTACTTTTTCCTAAATAAATCCACTTTAATTTACCGTTTATTTTCTCTAACCTATACCAATACTTGCCTATATAGACGTATTTCTTTCCGTTTTTGTATACTAGATGATAAGGTTTCAAGTAAACTCCAAACTCCTTTATTTTACTGTTATATTCGTAAACTTTTGCTTTTAACTTAGATATAACCTCATCAAACACCTTTTCTGGTATCTTTACAAGCATTAATACAAAACTCGTTTAAACTTAGAAAAATGATATTAATCTAACGGTTGGTATTATATGAAGCTAAGAAAGATAAGTCATACTGGTATTGAAGTCTCCGAAATAGGAGTAGGGGTATGGAGTTTAGTAACAGAGGAGTGGGGGGCTAATATAAATAAGGCTGAAGAGATTTTGAGAAAGGCTTATGAGATGGGGATAAATTTCTTTGACACTGCAGATGTCTATGGCAATGGGCTAGGGGAAAAAGTATTAGCCAAGGTCTTTTCAACTAAAAGAGATAAAATTATAATTTTAACTAAAATAGGACTAGATTTTTATAACGGAAAAGTGAGGGGAAATTATGACGTTAATTATTTAGAATTTGCGTTTAAGAAAAGTTTAGAGAGACTAAACACAGACTATATTGACATATTAATGCTTCATAATCCAAAGATGAGTAATATTAAAGATCGAAAAATATTGGACTTCTTTATCCAATTAAAGAAAGAGGGAAAGGTTAAGATCATAGGAGTTGCCTTAGGGCCTACTTTAGGGTGGGGTGAAGAAGGAATAGAAGCGATAAAACAAGGGTACGAGTCCCTAGAGTACATTTATAACCTTATAGAGTTAAAGCCCGGAATAGACTTCCTTAAATATGATATAGGGCATTTCATAAGAGTCCCCCACGCTTCAGATGCACTTAATGAATTTAAATGGCCAATTAATTACGACCCTAAACTTCATAGGCATTTTAAGGATATTAACTGGATCAACAAGGCTATAGAAAGGACTAAACCATTGTTACAACTTGCTAAAGATAGAAATATGAGTTTATCACAATTAGCTCTCAAGTTCATCCTTTATAATCCTAAAGTAACATCAGTATTGCCTAACATAACTAGCCTTGAGGAACTAAAACATTTTGTTGAGATCGAAGAGAAACCTGATTTGACAGAAGAAGAATTCAACTACTTGCTTAGATTCTCCTTAGATAAATTCAAGGATTTAAATGAGGAAAGTATTCAAGAAACTTTGCGGTATAAATAATAGTCTATGAATTTTTTAAAAGCATTAGACCTATGGGAGTACTTGTTCTTTTCCTCAATCCTCATTTCAGCAAAAGTCCTATCCTCGCCATCCGGTATAAATATGGGGTCAAATCCAAAACCTCCTTCCCCCCTTATTTCGCTACTTATCTTACCGTATACTCTGCCTTCAAAAATCTTGAGGTCACTTTCAGAGATATAACACATAACGGTTGAGAAATAGGCCTTTCTGTTCTTAACTCCTTGCATCAGTTTTAGCACACCCTCTAAACCGATAGTTCGCCTAACATAATTAGTATATGGTCCAGGGAAACCATTAAGGGCTTCTATGAATAACCCACTATCTTCTACAATTAAAGGGGATCTAAGTTGATTATATAGTACTACAGCCGAAAACCTAACTATATCTTGGAGGTCATCACTTTGTATTTCTGGTTTAGGGATATTTACCCACTTGAGTGAGATGTTATATTCCTTAGCTATCTCGTTTAATTCCATATATTTATGTTCATTAGAGGTGACTAGGATTATTTCATTATTATTTCTTTTTTCTTCTCTCTTCAACATATCTACCCCTCATCCTAATTTCCTTTACCTTTTCAAAAACGCTCTTAACATCTAAGTATCTTCCATATCCAATTTTAAAACCCTCGATTATAGGTTCCTCAAATTCGCTATGTATACTTTCTAATGAACGTAAAAAGACATGAACATCAGTCGCAAAATCTTCTATATCATTTGTCTTTTTGGATAATCCGAAATCTATTATGAAAAGTTCATCTGATAGAATAAGATTGCTTGTAGTTGGATCCCCATGAGCTATTTCTGCCTTATGGAGCTTTCCTAAAATCTCCCCTATTTTTTCTCCCAACTCTCTTAATTTTTCAGTATCAAGGCTGGGAATCAAATCCTTAACTAAATCACCCTCAATATATTCCATGACTATCAAATAGTTCTGCGGGTCTACGAAAAGCAATGCGGGAACATTAACCCCGTTCTCTAGAGCGTTGAACATTAATCTAGCTTCGAGTTTAGTCCTACTACTGTTTATTTCTTTATCAACTATAGGGTCTCTATAGGGCTTACTCAACCTCTTCTTAAATATAGAATGTATTCCAGCAAAATACCCATCGTAGATTACGGATTCCGCTCCTCTCTTTATTTCTCTTAATATCTCCAAGGTATATCGACCTTATCTATTCTCCACCTCGGAAGGATGACAGATTTTTCCACCGGTATGAAAACTCCACTTTTAGCTACTAAAAGTCCAGTATAAGCAATCATCGCCCCATTATCACCAGAGTATTCTTTGGGTACAATTTTAACCTCAACTCCCCACTCGTTTCCTAAAGCTTCTAATTTCTTTTTAAGGCTTACACTTGCAGCAACACCCCCCACAACTAGCAGTTCCTTTTTACCAGTTAACGCTAGAGCCCTTTCTGTAGCCTCAAGTAGCATATCAAACGCTATCTCTCTAACGCTATAACATACGTCTTCTAATGAATATTTCTTAACAGCTCTTAGTGCCGCAGTTAAGAGACCAGAATACGACATGTCCTGGCCTTTAACTATGTAAGGTAATTCAACGAACTTTTTCCCTCCTTTCTCAGCACAAATGTCTATCTGATGAACTCCATTAACTACATATGGCGGTGCTAAGCCAACTTCTCTCACAAACACATCCATCATATTCCCTAAAGCTATATCTAAGGTTTCACCGAATACTCTATATCTACCGTCTACAAAAACTGTAATAATCGTATTCCCACCAGATAAGTAAAGAATCAACGGGTCTTTAGAATTAGTCGTAAACATGCCAATCTCTATGTGGGCTATTCCATGATTTACTGGAACAAGTTTTTTATTAAAAGCAAGTGCTAATGCCCTCGCAACAGTAGCTCCTACTCTTAACGCAGGACCTATTCCAGGACCTAACGATACAGCTATATAATCAACGTCATTAATTCCAATCCCGGCTTTACTTAAAGCCTTTTTTACAACGTCAGCTGCTACTTCGGCATGATGTTTTCCTAAGTCTGATGGTTTCATGCCCCCTTGTTTGGGTATAAAGGTATCCCTTTCATTTGCTAAAATGGTTATCTCATGTGATCTCTCATCTTCTTTAACAATTCCTACTCCGAATGTGTGGGCTGTGCTCTCTATTCCTAAAATAATCATTTTGATTTACCTATAAATTCGGTATATCCGCACTTTCCGCAGGCCCACCTCTCAATTGGCTTCAGATGGTGTGCCATTATACTCCCACATCTTGGGCATTTCTTATTCTTTAACTTTATCTTTCCATCCTCAATTACATAATAAGTCCTTACTACCGCTTTTACTCCTTCACCCTTGTTTTTGGCCACCTTTACCACCTTTCTTTACTTTCTGACCAGTATCTCTACCTATTAAATATTGTGGTTCTATCTTCTGTAAAATCTCCCTATTTTCATAAATATTTGCCCTAACATAACTTATACCAGCACCATAAATTGTACTAGTCTTTTTTATCACTATCAAATCTTCTCCCGTGTTGTATAAGCTAGCTAGAGCTTTTATCACTTCTTTTCTTGACGGAGTACCAACACCAATGTGATAGAGTTTCACATAGACTTCTCTTCTCTTTAAGACATTATTTACCACTTCTCTTTCTATTACACCCTCAATTTTATCCGAGACCTTAACCTTTAACTGTTGGCTCATCGGTAATAATAAAAAATTAAGAGCTTTAAGAGTTATGCAAATCCTTTATAATTTCTTCAGCAACCTTTTTACCAGACAAAACCATTGCACCAAAAATAGGCCCCATTCTAGGTAATCCCTTAACTTCAGTAACTGCCATGCCAGTAGCATATAACCCTGGTGCCACCATTCCGGTATTTTCAACTGTTAATTGCTCAGCAATTTCACTATATGCAGATTTCTCCCCCGGTATACTTATACCGAGTTCTGGAATTTTTCTAGCAGCTACTGAAATTACTTCTGCGTCATGACCAGTAGCATCAACTACTGCCTTAGCTGAAATGAATATTGGATCAACATGTAATCCAGCCATTTGTGTGGCAGTCCATTCTACAGCAACTCCCACAACTTTTAACGGGTTCTCCCTAAATATAACATCGTCTACAGTTATTCCTAAAATTATTCTAGC
>JAPYVG010000015.1 GCA_028277025.1 Sulfolobaceae archaeon | reverse complement strand
ACCTTTAGCTTTATTTTCATCAACCTCAACAATTTTAACCCTTACTTTTCCGTCGGAAATAAGGACTTCAATGCCCGGTTTTATTAGCTTAAAGAAGAGGGGGTCATCAACTGGCAATCCCTTATCGCCGAACTCTACAATTTCACCATTCCTAAGTTCCATTTTACCTTCTTTTAAAATCCCCAATCTTAACTTAGGCCCGGGTAGATCGACTAATATCGGCACTCTATCGTTTACTAATGAAAAATACTTTTCGTGTTGCTCCTCGTCACCGTGTGCGAAATTAAGCCTAATTACGTCAACATATTTTATTAATTCGTCTACTATTTTTTCACTTGCTGGGCCTAGTGTTGCAATTATTTTAGTTTTTCTAATCATTATATATACCTTGTAGTATTTTGCTTAAACTCTTTTATCCCGAACTGTCTATTTATTCTGTTTATTACGAGGATTCCGGCATTTCTAACCATATAATATGCATTTAAGAACTCATTTGGCGTTAATCCTTCAGAATATACTACTTTCATTATCTGTATTGCATCTGGAATATCAGAACCGGGGGGTAATATAGCAATATCTAAACCCATTTTGAGTACTTCCTCAGTTATTTCCGCTAAAAATTTAAACCTATCATCTGTCTTCATACTCCCTAACCCTTTTTTGTGTTCTGGTGCTATTCCTATTCCCATTACTATAAGGTAAAATCTCGAACTATCTTGAGGTCTTATTATTTCAAGTATTGGGAAATTTTGGGGTGGTGTTGCTAATATGTGGAATTTCTCTTGAGCTTGAGGTGGCTTACTTATTTTCAATCCTAAATTTAATAAAACCTCCTCTATTTCTTTGTCATCCATAAAAGAATAATCAATTCGTTGGATTTGAGGCTTTCGGTTAATTTTATAAAATTTTGGTCTTAAAGTACGTGTAATGGAAATTAATTATCGAATTATTGTCAGTTTAGTGATATTATTTGCATTTTGGTCTATAATAGACGAAATACAGTTAAGTGACTTTTACTTAATAGGACTAGTTCTCGTTCTAGTATCGTTTAATTCCTTGTATGGGGAAAACAAATTATCAATCTTGTTCCCTTTCCTCCTTGTCCCAGCAATAATTCATGGTTCCTTACCTCAGTACATTATTATAATTGCTGTTATAAGTAGTGTAGTGACCTCTTATTATACACCTCTTTCTTACGCTCTGATCCCCTTGGGGGTTAGTTTATTCTCCTACAATCTACCAGAAGTGATACAACTACTCACGTTCTTCTCGTTATCAATACTTTATGGTCTTTTCAAGTACGACTTCAGGGGTTACATCGTTTCTGGGATAGTACTAATAATCTCAGCGGCTTATTACTCTTCATATCAAGTAGGATTAGGAGATCTAGCCTATTATAACTTCTTATTCGGAGTATCGGGGCTCATAGCTGAAGGTGGTAAAGTTAGAGTTCCACAGAGGGTTAAGGTCCCTCTAATCTTAGCTGTATTTCCATTGCTAACTTTCCTATCTCCTTTACCCTTCAGCTACTATTATTGGAACCCTATCTCATTCTATTTTAAATACTCTATAGTTAACCTCTGGCTACCTGGGCTAGGTTATATACCGGAAATCGAGGAATTCCCAGTTTATTTTCTGTCACACTTTCTAGTTTATAAGTTTGGACAATACATCGGTACTCACATATTTATTTTCCTAGTTTACTATATCTCTTCGCTCTCCTCTTACCTGCTCTTTTCCACGTATTTTATAGAGAGAAAGGTCAAGATTGCCTCAGCTATCCTTTATTCAATGCTAACCCCCATCCTCTCCCCCTCTCTGAGCATTACATACTCCTTATTACCCTTAGCAGTATACTTAGCCAGAAGGGTTAGCGTAAGAAATATTGTAGCCTTTTCAGCCTTAACTACTCTATCAAGTAGTATTGCATTTCCTTTTTCCTTCTCTATAATTACAATATTAGAGAACAGAGTTAGGAAGGAGTACATATTATTCTCAGTATTACTTTCCTTATTTTGGATCATCCCGTTTGTATTTTTAGGATTTCCTGAAAGTCAAGCGCTAAACATAAATAACATCATTCTGTACGTTTTACTTCTCCTCTCTGCTGGATTATTTTATTCTAAGAGGGAGTACTTAGCTATAGCCTCCGTTTTCGGTATTTCTTATATAATTCTTTCATATCCTTACGCCAGTCTTATTTACCCCTTCGTAATTCTCTCAATATTTCTTATTATATTAAACCAAGACAAAAAGGCTGTAATAAGTATCGCGTTAGTCACTCTCTTTCTAGTAAGCTTATATAACTTTTCCGTACAATCTTACTTTTACAAACTTAGTCCTCAAGTGGAAAAGACAATAAAGGTGTTAGAAAACGATACTTTAGAGCCAGTTTATTGGGAACTCCCATGTGAATTGATATCACCACAACCCATTACCAATAATACGCTTATCGCAAAATACATTGTGAATAATAGCGGCATCCTACCTAATCCTAGATTTATCGGTTACCCAATTTATGTGAATTTCACTAATAATAGTAGTTCGTATTTGACATTAAAGGTTCAGAGCCTAACAAATTCTGAAATAGAGAGGTTCAACGGGTCTTTAATTTGGGAAATGTTAAAGCCTTATACTGAATCTGAAATAGCACTGCTCTTCCCATCGTCGACTTACTTGAATGGCACAATTAATATAAAACTCAATTACACTGATTTACAGTACTTTTACATTCAAATTTACACTTCAAATGGCACAACTTTAACTTTTCATAATACAACTACAGTTAATGTTAGTACATATGTAGACATAATCTATCTCTCTGAGTATTATCCGATGAAAGCAAATACCACTGTAAACGTTACAGTGTTTTACTATCATGAAGGAGTTGTTAAAAACTTGCTAATAATTCCTAAAATTTCTAAAATTTTAAACGTAACATACTCTATTATACCTAACGGTTTAAAGATAAAGATTTTCTCCAATTCCGAGATAGTCATAAGATATTTTAGTGGACTAAATCTCACTTATTACATAAATGGAACCGAAATCACTAACTTAACAAAATCTTATGTCTTACCACCTGGGTATTACATCATAATAGCGAAATTCCCATATACTAACTATCTAAGATACGGTATAATCGGTTCAGTAATTGGATTTTTAATAGCACTGGTTTATTCTGTTCTTTATACAAGAAAAGGAATAATTACTAAGATGATGAAAACTATTAGAAGAAGAATACCTACGTAAATTAGTCATATGAGGATTTGTTTATACTTGTTACTTTATACGCTATCAAGACCAGAACTTTAACCCTGGTTTATTAGGCTTTTTGTGTAAATTTCAATTCATCCCGTGATTCGGTTTATACCAAATTTTAGTCCTTAAGATGGTAATAATTAGATTAGATAATATTCTTTCTTTTCTTTTTATTATTGTTTTAATAATCCTACTAAAGTTAACACGAATTACTAAAGATTAAATGTGGTTACTAGTTTTTAAAATAATAAAAAGTTAAAAATATCAAATATAGTTAATAAAAATATGGAGTCCAATTGGTACAAAACGCCTCAAGAGATCAGAGAGGGTATAAGATATCTTTCAGCCCATTTTTATCCAGAAGGAATAATGAATAGATGGAATGAATTAAAGAAACTTTCATTTAACGCGGCAAAGTTAGTTAAAAACTATTCATTGCAACAAGTAATAGAGGAGATAGAGCATTTTGATTTCTTTAGAGAGTATTTTGCTGAAGAACCGTTAAGGACAGTCAAACTGCCAGACTCTTACATAAAACTATTTGACGGGCTAGTTGAGGATTTTAAGAGCGAGAAATGGAAAGAAAATGTTGCGACAAGATTTCATATGATAACTGAAGGCGTTTTAGCAACAGTAGGGTTAAAGATACTTAATGAGGTTTCAAGGAAATACGAACTTGTCGAGTTTAACAAAGGGATTAAGACTATAATTGAGGATGAGGCAAGGCACGTCAATTTCGGGTACTCACTTATAGAAGATAAGGAGTATGCGGTAAAGAGGATTGAGGAATTATTCCCTTTAGCTGTACAAATAGTTAAAGATGGCAAGGACAAGATAGAGCCTTTAGGTTATAATATTTCAGACTTAATTTCACTGATGGAGGAGCTAAAGAGGGCTAGAATAGAAAAGATATTACTTAAAGCCTAGGTAAAGGGCGTTATTGGGGAGGAGGGAGTTAACGCGGTACAATGAATATTTTAAAGTCTTAAACCCATTTTTTTCCATATTTTTTCTTAACTCCCAAGGAAGGTATAAATGATAAAACCTCTTAACTTCTTTCCCATTAATATTACTTGTTATGTATACGTTCCGCTTGAAGGGGAACTTAACTAACCATACTGTTGCAAGTATTTTACCACCTATTCTAAGAACGCGATAAGCCTCTTTTATAGCGTTATTAGGGTTTCTTAAGTGATGCAATGAGGCGATATAAATTAAGGAATCAAAAACATTATCCCTAAACGGTAAGTATTCCATATCGGCTTCTACCAAATACTCACAACCTCTTTTTCTTGCCTCCCTCAATTGTCTCCCTGAGAAATCGAGACAAATCTTTAACTTAGCTTGAAGGACTATACAATTTTGTCCAGCACCACAACCTATATCTCCCACTATTTTACCTCCTATTTCTTTTACTACCTCTAACGGTTTTCTCCTATGTACGATGTAGTTGTAAGCCTCTCTTGTGATCTCCTTTTCGTCCACAAAAAACTTTTTCAGCCCACGGTTTAAATTCTTCCTTTGTGAAAGTAATAGTAGAGTTAGTTAGGGAAAACAAGAGGGTTGAGATAGAATTGCCGGAAAACGCTACTGTTAGGGATTTGTTAAAGAGAATTGGTTATAGGGTTCAAGGTAGTGTGGTAGTAAAGGACGGTTTGCCGATAATTGAGGATGAAAAACTTAGCGACGGTGATGTTCTAAAAGTTTTCTTAGCGGCTTCTGGTGGTTAAAGTGATGAATATAGATGAGATAATAAGGAATAAGACAGAAATTCTGGAAAAATTAAGAAGTAAAGATAAGAAGGAAAGAGAAGAAGCATGGGATAAAATCAAGTTTTTAGTAGACACTGGAAACGGTAAGCTTTTACAGAGTGATCTAGGTTATTTACGATCACTGTTATGGCATAGGTTACAAGGGATAAGGGATGATGCGTGGAGTCATTTAGATATTTATAAGGAATTGCTCGTTAGTGGAATCGAGAGGTCTTTAACAGCACAGTCAGATAGGATTAAATGGTCAGCATGGTCTAAAGTTCTGGATCTAATAAGGCTAAACATAGTCAGTAAGGATTATGTAATAGAGAATAGGAACTCTTATTGGAGGTTATTAAGGAGTAGATGGGTAACGATAAGGAAAAAGGCATGGAGGTTATTTGTGACATTAGTTAAAGAAGGGATTTTTCAAGCTAAAGACAAGGAGAGGTTTAAGGACTTTTTAAGGCATAGAAAAGCAAGCGTTAGGATTTACGCGTGGGAATCTGGGCCTAAACTTATCCAATTGGGGTTTTTGACAGTTGATGAAGTAAAGGCGGAGATTTCTTATTTAGAGGACTTACTTAGGATAGAGAGTAAGGTTAAGAAGAGGGCGTTAAAGGTTTTAAAGGACTTGAAATTACAAGGAGGTCTTAGTCAATAAATAAGCTTTTTCTTTTAGTTCGGTCTCTTTAAAGTTATGAGAGTTGCAATAATTGGCGGTGGAATAGTTGGATTATTTACAGCATATTACTTATTAAGAGAAGGTGTTGAAGTAACAGTTTTTGAGAAGGCTTTTTTAGGTAACGGTTCTGTTCACGCTGCTGGTCTTATCGAGCCTTACAGATTTGACAAGATAAACAGTACTTCTATGATAGTAAAGATGTTAAAGTATATGAGTAAGGGCATAACGAGTGTAAGGAGCGTTAATAAGAGCTGGCTAGTCTCTTTACTCTCTGAACTTAATAGGGAACCGCCCCAAGAGGCCTGGGAGATAATGAGGTATATGGCTAAGTTCTCCTTAAAAGAGTATAAGAGACTTGCTGAAGAGAAGAATGATTTTGACTACGAGGAGAGCGGGTTACTCGAGGTTTACGAGGATAAAGAGGAGTTTGAAAAGGGTATAGAGGACGAAAAGAGGAACCCGTTTAGTCCTAAATTTGAAGTCATGGAAGTTAAGGGTTTTGCTGGAGGGATCTATTTCCCAGAACTTTCTAAGGTGGATACTTTTAAGTTCATAGATAGGATTTTTAAGGAAATAAATAATGCGAGGATTACGATTAGGGAAGTCAGTAGGGTGACTAAAGAAGGAGAAGTTGATGATGAAAAATTCGATAAGGTAGTTTTAAGCGCTGGAGTATGGGATTCAAATTTCGGTTTGCCTATAACATCGTTTAAGGGTTATGGTTATAGGGTTAAGGGTGAGGTTTTCCTCAAGTACCCCGCCGTGCTCGCTGAGTTGGGAGTCGCAATAGTGAAAAACAGTGACCATATAAAGATAACTGGGGGGTTCGATGCTGATTTTTCTGAAGATTCTTCAAGGGCCGAGTTCTTCTTAAATCTCGCAAGTAAGTTAGTTTCGGTAAGCTATGTATATGATATGACCATGGGCTATAGACCTTGTTCTCCAGACGGTTTTCCTATTATCGGGGGTTACGAAAACTTAGTTTTCTCCACTGGTGCTTGTAGATTAGGTTGGAGCTTTGCACCGGCGATGGGTAAGATGACTGCTGACTTAGTTTTGGGTAGGGTTAAAAGTTATGGTTATCTCTCCCGCTATATTAATGTAAGAAATTTAAGGGATATTAACGTAATATAATATATGACTGTTGTTAAGTCTGACGTTGTAAAAAAGCTAATGGATGCAAAAAGGTTTCTATTGCAAGGGTATTTGGATGAGGGTGTTAAAATTGTTAAAGAAGTTGTTAATTCATTATCATCACAGGGTCAGCAAGAGCAATACAATTGGTTAATCTGCAATGTAATTGAGAGCATTGATTGCCGTTACATGTTTGACGTATTAGAGCAAATCGGCTCGTACTTTGACCTATCTAAGTGCCAGAACTTAAAGAACGTAGTTGAGTGCGGGATTATAAACAATTCAGATAATAAGTACGTTGAATTGGCCTTAGATATTCTAACGAAGCAAGGTAAGAGAGATAGGCTTGAAGAGATAGCTAAAGACGCTTTAAAGAACCAGGAGGTTAATGGTAAATTATTATTGATAATAGCTCAGGCATTAAAGAGGGTGGGTAATGAGAGGGATGCTGTAGTACTTCTTAACGAAGCGTGCAAGAAGGGCGTAAAAGAGGCTTGTAGTAATGTAATAGTCCCCCCGTCATCGGCTGGAAGAGGAGTTATGTGAGTTCTATCGTTTTCAAATCAATATCTATCCCAAATTCCTTTTTAACCTCATATAAAATTACGTAGAGATTCTCATAAAGTTCTGGGTAAACTGAGGAAATAAAGACTTTTACTAATGTTTTTTCCTTATCAAGTTCTACTTCAACCTTATCGACTCCACGAACTTTAAAAGCGTCTTCTACGTAACTTTTTAAGTCTTTTACTTCTACTCCTTCTACCTCAACTTTTTCCCTTGTATAAACAATAATTTTCCCGTCCTCTTCATAGGAAACTTTTATTAAGTTATCACCAAGCCTCTCTCGTAATTTTAAGAAGAGGTTTATTAACATTAACGTTTTTCCATCATTTCTTAACTCCATTTTTTACTACTATTGCATCTGTAACTCCTTTCCATATTAATTTATAACCTAAATAATCCAGGACTTCAACAATAAAGTCGCCATATTGGGATCTTAACTCAGAAACTTTTTTACCGCTAAAATCTATTTCCTTTAACTTCTCTAAAAAATCTTCCCTAACATAATAGTTTTTAATAAATACGTACCCTGGTATTTCTTTAAGATTTTTCCTTATTAATTCACTAGGGAGAGAGTATTTTTCAGCTATTTCTTTAATACTAACTACGTTTCTACCACTATCTATTGTATAATCAATTTTCATAGTTGAATACTCTTTCTCTTCTATGTTTTTTAACCATTTATATACTTCTCCCACATTCACTTTTCTCCTAAATTTGATCACGTTAAAAGATGAGAAATCACCAATAGACAATTCCTCGTTTAATAAGACTAAAATCGGTTCCTTTATTCCTTTTAATTTCTCTATTTTTTCCCTTATATACTCTTTTGTCCAGAACCCAACTATCTCTATGTAAACCTTTAATTTTCCCTTTTCAACTAGGAAATCCGGTATGAAAAGTCTATTCCCTACTACTAAAGGTTCGGGTTCTCTAATAATTTTCCAGTCCTTTACAACCGAAGTAAAATCTGTATAAAACTTTTCCTCAACAGAACTATCAAATCTATCTGTTTCAATATTAATGGCTTTAAGATTGCGATAATTTTCTACTGTCAGTTTATAAATTCTCTTCTTCTTTTTTCCTAAAACTATTTCCGCCTCAATTTTCCAGTTCTCTGATGAGACTATATACGGTAAAAGTACAGCAAAATTCCTACCGTATTTTTCATTCATTTTCACTAATGTAGCTGGCCCAATAAAGTCTATTCTTAAGGGCTTTTCGTATGCAAAGTACATTAACCCTAACCATTTAGCCCTCTTAATAATCTCCTTCCAATTAGAGGATACGTAAATTGAGAGCTTGTAGGCTTTGAAAAGAAGAGTTTGTAAAAGAGATAGGTTATACCACTTAATTAAGTCCTCAGCAGTTATTTGAGGTAATTCCACAATTTTCCTTTCCTCATCTAAGTCAGAGAACATGAACTTTATAGGATCAACACCATATTTTTTCCTTACCTCTTCTATGATTTTTTCTCTTTCCTCCTCATCTAATACGGGCCCTTTTTCAAACAAAGCCCTTCTTAAGATTATGGGTTCAATAGGGGAAGATTCCTCCAGTTTTGATGCCCTAATCAATAAAGTAAATAATCCCCTAACCAGCTTGTAGTCATAGATTTTTTCGAGATATTTGATCTCATCCTTAATCTCTCCTATTTTCTCTCCTACTTTTAAAAAGCTCATTAATTCCTTTGCCAATTCTACGTCGTTGGTGAATAAAGGGATTATCTCGTTTTTCGCTATTTTAAACCTGGCTAGGCTCCACTGTAACACATTTAATCTTTATCTAGTATAATATAAATGATTTGGTTGAGCTTAGGTATTATAAAGGATTGCTACTATCCGACACATATGCACCCGGGATGAAGTGGTCGGAAGAGTTAAAAACTTACGTTACCTTTGCGTATAAATATAGAGAAATTAAAAGCTACTTTATTAATGAAGGAGTTCAAGTTAAAGAACACGTCTTTGACACACTACCTTTCCCCCTAATAGAAGAGAATATAGAATTGAGGGATTACCAAGAAGAGGCTGTAAGGGCGTGGCTTAAGAACGGGAAGAGGGGAGTAGTAGTCTTACCAACGGGTAGTGGGAAAACGCTCGTCGCACTAAAAATAATTTCCTTACTTAAAGTCCCAACTTTAATTGTTGTCCCCACAATTGATTTAATGAACCAGTGGGCTGAGGCTGTAAGGGCTAAGTTAAGGGCTGAAGTAGGAATGATAGGAGGTGGTGAGGACTCTTTAAAGGGGATTACCGTAATTACTTACGATTCGGCTTATACTAGGGCTGAGGAATTAGGTAATAAGTTCCTTTTATTAGTTTTCGATGAGGTACACCACTTACCCTCTGAGGGCTATTCATTAATGGCTAAATTGTTCGCTTCCCCATATAGGTTAGGGCTTACCGCTACACCCGAAAGAGATGACGGGAGGCATTCGTTATATCCAGACCTTGTAGGGCCGATAGTTTACCAGAAAGGTGTTAAAGAATTAGCTGGAAAATATATTGCGGATTTCGAAATTAAGAGAATTTACGTTAGGATGACAGATGAGGAAAAGGAGAAGTATAAGGAGCTTAGGAAGAAGCTTAAGGATTTCTTAGATTCTCGTGGGCTTTCTCTTAAAAGTTTAGATGATTTCCATAATTTGGTCAAGTTAGCAGTAAGGGATAAGGAAGCTAGGGAAGCACTATTAGCGTGGCACGAGTCCTTAAGAATTGCAGTTAATTCTAGAGCAAAGATTGAGAAATTAAGGGAGTTGTTAAGGGAGTTTAAAGACGAGAAGGTACTTATTTTCACTAGGGACACTCAGCTCGCATATGATGTGAGTAAAGAGTTTTTAATTCCAGTTGTGACCTACAAGACCGATAAGGATGAGAGAAAAGAAATATTACAGAAGTTTAAGGAAGATATCTATAGGGTTATTGTAGCCTCGACTGTGTTTGACGAGGGAGTAGACGTACCAGATGCGAGTGTTGCTATAGTTTTAGGTGGTTACGGTACTAAAAGGCAGTATCTACAGCGTTTAGGTAGAATCTTGAGGGGTAAAGATAAGAAGGCTTTGCTTATAGAAATTATTACTAAGGGTTCGGCGGATTATAGGTTAAGTAAGCGTAGAAATGTTTTATGAAAAGTTAAAAAAGGTAGAAGTTGTAAAAATTCATATGGTTTGCGAGACTTTTAAGACTATGGTTAAGTATGGCGCTTTACAATTAGCGATTGCTATGGTTATGGTAGGAGTTGCTATAAATCTTTTACCGTTAACTGTTATTGGTTCTATACTCCTTACTATTATGTCATTTTTCTTAATAAGGGACAAGTTGTTAAAAAGGGGTAAAAAGTTAAATTCAAACCGTTAGAGAGATTTGAGTAAAAGAATATAAATGCTGTAAGCATTATCTTATATGATGGATTTAATTGATAAGAAGATACTAGTAACGTTATTTAAAGATGGGAGAATTTCTCAAAGGAAGTTAGCTGAAATGTTGAATCTTTCAGCTACTTCTCTGAATTATAGGTTTAACAAACTTTTAAATGATGGGATTATAAAAGGATTTACATTATCAGTAAACCCAAATCTTTATAACAAATATTATGCTACAGTCTCATTTAAGAACTATAAAGAGGTGGATTATGATTTTATAACGGTAAAAGTTAAGTGCTTAGAGGAGGTAAATGTTTATACAATAACGGGGAATTCAATAAATGACTTGGAAGATAAGATAGATTTGATGAGTAAAGAGTTAGGAGAGCCTACTATGGTTTATTTACCAATCTCGCAAACCCCATTTAAGCCCTCGGGAGTAGATATAGAAATAATTAAAGCTTTAGCTAAAAACCCGAGGGCCGAAACTGCTGAAATTTCTAAGGAAACCGGTTTACCCACAAAGACTATCCAAAGGAGGATAAACGCCTTAGAGTCTAGGAATTTAGTTAGAGTTTTACCTTTAATTGACTTATATAAAGCAGATATAGTAGTTTTTGGAATTTTCTCTGAGATTATCTCAAAAATGAATTTCTTAGACAGTTGTAAATTCCTTGAATTCAAAGAAGGTGATAAAGGTGTAGTACTTTGTGCAACAGAAAGTATGGGTAATGCTGAAAAACATTTAAAATTTGCTAGGGAAATTGATCAAAATTCACAAATTATGATTACTGTGGACTATTCAATAAGAACTGATATCGCATTAAAGAATTTGGAGGATATTGAAAATAAAGCTATAATAAGGAGTAAGTAAATGATATTTTAATGGACGAGATAGACAAGCAAATACTCTTATACATATTCAAAAACCCAGATATATCTCAAAGGGATATTGCAAAAGAGTTAGGTTTATCCCCTCCTTCCCTTAATTATAGGATTAAAAAGCTTCAAGAAGATGGTATATTTCTAGGATATACGGTCTTAGTAAACCCCAATTTTTATGGCAAATATTTCGGTTTTGTTGCGTTTAAAAATTATTATGACTTTTACGGGGAAGGAGTATTTTTTAAGTTTAAATGCCTAGAATGGCTTAACGTTTACGGGGTTGAAGGTAATTCCTTTCATGACATAGAAGATAAAATGTATAGAATGAGCAAAATCTTAGGAGAACCTTTTATGAAATATTTCCCTAAACAAGAACCTGTTCAGCCTAAAGATTACGACTTTAAAATAGTAAGTCAGTTAGTTAAAAATCCTAAAGCCCAAATCTCAGATATAGTACAAGAGACTGGTTTACCTCAACGATTAGTCAGCAAGAGGCTGGAAACATTATTTAAGAAGGGATATGTGAAATTATTACCAATTGTGAACTTGAAGAATTCGGATCTAGTTATGTTTTCGATGTTCACAAGGAATGTTAAAGATGTGAGAAAAATATTAGAAAGCTGTAAGATCTTAGAAATAACTGACGGGGATTCTGGCATACTCGTATGCATAGAATTTTCTTTTGAGAGAGCTAAGAAATACATTGATAGTGTGAGGAACTTTGCCGATAAAAACGCTGACGTTATGATAATTTATGATTATGAGATTTTCATGCCTTACTTCTTTAACAATAAGTAAACAACATAAAGTATTGTACAAACTAGAGTAAACCAATAAAGGATTGTTGGATAGGACTGTATGAGAAGGGATAAATTGTACCCTTGATAATTCGTATTTATGATTTCACTACCTATTATAAAGAATGGGTAGTTAAAGGATATGCCAGTTACAGCCTGGACTAAATACTTAATTACTAGATAAATCACCACTGGATCTATTAGGTAAAAGACTGGTAACCATACCATAGTGGTGTATTTAGTAACCTCCTTTCTTAATAGCAGAAGGAGTAAGGAGTACCCTAAATTCACTGCAACATAAATTCTTATGGCATTGAAGATAATATTAAGGATATATCCGAGTATTAGGTTCTCCCCCAAAAGTATCATTGAAATTTGGAAGGGTGAGTCGTAAATTATGAAGATCCCTCCTACATTATAGTACCACCATGGTAAGGGTATTAGCGTTATTATAAGGGAATAAAGGTAATAGGTTGTTAAAGCCAGGTTTTTGGTATTCATCAAATGTTCACCACCTTAACTATTGTAGTGTTCTCGATCCTTACTGTTACACTTATTGTCTCCTTATTTCCCTTTATGTTGTTGTATAAATTACTGTAATTGGTTATTCTCAGAGTGATGTTAGAAGAGCTTAAGGGTGGTATTTTTACTGGTGAAGGTAAATAAATATATTGTCCGGATACATTACAAATATAAATTGGAACTTGAAGAGGATTATTCGCCTTTATAACCAGTTCAGAAGTGTTAGAATAAACTATTGCAAAATTCACTGAAGATAAGTTATTAAAGGAGTTTAATTGGGAAATTCCATCAGTAATGTAGTGTTGAATTGTTGACAAATAAAGTATTATAAACAGTACGGCAGCTATTGTTCCGATTACTTTACCCAAATTCATACGGTAATTATATTACTTTAGTTTAAAATAAATTTCCGAATGCTGAAGAGGGGAATACTGGATTTAGTTATCGCAGCAGCGTTGTGGGGTAGTATTGGTATTGCTGTGCAAGTGGGATTGAACGAAGGAGGGAGCGTTTTCCAAATGATATTCTTTAGGTCTTTTACAGCGTCAATTCTCTCACTCCCTTTCATAAAAAGAATTGGTAAGCTTAAGGCGGTTCTCATGGGAATAATTGCAGTGACATTTTATGAAACTTATGTATTTACAGTCTCTATCCTAGGTGCTTCTCTTTCTGCTATTTTTTTATATACAGCCCCTGCGTGGGTTTTAGTTTTATCAAAATTTACGAATGATAAAGTGACTATAAGAAAAGTAGCCTCGTCTATTCTAGTTATTATAGGAGTTTATTTACTCTATTTAACCAATATTATACTCAGCGATATTCTTTGGGGTCTAATGTCTGGGTTGACATATGCTTTATTAATAGTTTATTCACGTTATATGCAAAAGGAGTTTAAGGATGATGAGATAATAGCTTCTCAGTCGATTTGGAGCCTTCCAATAGCTTTTTTCTTAATGATACTATATAATCCAGCTGTTACTTTGTCTTCTTTGTGGAGTGGGTTTTACTTGGGTTTGGTTGCGACATTCTTAGCTTATTACTTCTTTTATAGAGGGATGAGGAATACCGATTCAATTATAGCGTCTGTAATAACTTCACTTGAACCAGTATTTACTATAATTTTTGCGATGATTTTTCTTCATCAGTTTTTAACACCATTACAGTTTCTTGGCGCTTCAATAATTCTCCTAAGTGCTATCTTAATATCTTTATGACTTCATTATCTCATCATTACCATATTTTACGAAGAGTGCTACTGCGGTTAGAATCACCGGAACTACTAAAACTGTAATTGCCATTGTTAATCCTAAAAACACTGAAAGGTAACCAACTATGGTCGGCACAGCGAGGAATAATATGTTGTTATAAGCTAGGAAGTAACTGTTTACTGCATTCCTCTCCTCTATCCTAGTGGCCCTGCTTATCATTATAGTAGCCATGGGGAATATTGAACCGTGGGGAATCCCAAGTAACGCTATCACAAGGAGGAAAATCCCATAAGTAGGAGAGTAAAGTATTCCTAGCAACCCAATTATAGTAATCCCTATAGAGATTGCTAGAGGTGCTCTTAGGTCATTAAAGGGCTTTATTGTCATACTCAGTCTGGTTAAAAAGGATATTATAAAGAAGGGTAAAAAGACTGAATAAGCTTCAAAATTCGGCAAGTTGAACCTCTCTTTGGCTAATATTGCTAAGAAGGTAGTGAAGGCGGCAAATGGGATATTATAAGTAGTAATCGTAATTACTGATGAGATAAACCCCTTGTTTCTTAAAGCCTCGATTCCCCTATTCTCACGTTTTACTTCCGGGAACTTAATCCTTGAGGATAGGATTACACCTATAATTGCTAAAGGTATAAACCAGAGGAACACTTCACTATACCCGAAAAGTGTAAGTAAGTAAGTTTCAAGCAAAGGGCCTAGGATTAGGCTTAAGCTTAAGCTTGTTGAGTAAAGTGACAATAGCCTTTCAGCACTCTTTCTATCCCCAGTTAGGCTTGCAGCAGTAATTAAGTTTGGCATGACTAAGCCAAACGCTAAACCCGCTGCTGCAGAAATTATCCATATTGTTATTACGTTACTAAAATAAAACAATAATAGAGAGAGTGCTATAAACGCATTAGAGGTAATAAATGCTCTTCTCCTTAAGGAGGCATTAAGAGACGGGTTAATGTAAGAGGTTGAAATGAAAGTAAATGCGAAGAGTGTTGTGGAAAGTAATCCTACGAGAGTGTTGTTGAAGTGCAAGACATATTTACCTAAAAGCGGTACCGTAGTTGTTACCATGTTATTTGTAGCCCTAGCAGAAATCGTCATTAACACTAGGATTATTGCAGTATAAATCAAATTGTCTCTATTCTCGGTCATTACGGGTTTTAATAGTTCGAAACCGAATTTAAGCTTATCTCCAAAACTACAGATCTTTATATAATTTATATAGTCTATATATGTTCAAAAAAGTCATGAAAAATACCAGCACCTTACTCTATTACCATTAACTGTAAAGAAAGGAGGATTTTCAGTAATACACATCTTTCTTATTCTCTTGTCATAAGATTTTCCGCAATAAGGATGGAAAGGACAACCACTCTTTGCTGGGTCGCTCACAAAATCTATGTTTATTCTCTCTAGTTTTTTACCGATTGTTAATCTAGCTTTACTTAGTAAAACTGAGTAGGGATGGTAAAGTTCATTATTTTTCTCACTTTCCTCTATTACTTCTCCTCCGTAAATTACAATCCTTCTTTCGCATACATCATTAAATTCTGAGCTTCCTAAGAATAATACTAATGTGGAGTTAATTATCCTCGCAGTCTTTACTAGAGTTTTTACAGCTTTGCCCTTTAGCTGTTCCTCAAAAGTCTCAGTAAAATCTTCAGCTATTATGAACTTAGTTTTACCATAAAAGATCTGTAACAATTCTAATTTGAATTTTTCATATTCCGATAGTTCCTTAACCTTTCTGTCTTTTGGTATCTCGAAAAACGAATTCCAAAAGTCGTTACTTTTTCCAAACCTTTTCTCATAAAGTCTTAAAATTTCGTAAACTTTTAGTTCACTGTCAATTCTCTCCCTAGGTATGAGCCTTATATACTTCTTTGGGTTTTCTGAGTAATATGTAACTTTACCGCCTTTGGGCTTTTCATCGAAAGTTAATATTTTTGATAGTTCCTCTTTATCGTTGCCCCATTCGCCTAAAACGCACGTAATTCCTAATGCTGTGAATGACACATTTTTCAAAAATTTACCACTTATATTGAGTAGTTCTATTATTGGCTTTTCCACGGATACAAATTGCATTTAACAACACCATTCTCGTATTTAAATGTATTTGGTTCACTATTTTCACATTTAATACTTTTGAAACGACATTGAGAACTGTATACACAACCTTTTCCGATAACGTTAGTCCCCTCAATCTCACCAGATATTAAATCTATCGTATAAGGGTGATAAGGGTTTCTAATAACGTCTGTCCCCTCCTCAACAATATATCCCTTATATATCACGTAAAAGTAATCACTTAAGCGTGATAGTACTGCCGGATCATTGTCTAAAACTATAAATTTAGAGTTGAGAACGTTCATAACGTCAATCAAACTATTAACAATGTATATCCTACCCAGCTCACTTAAACCGTATTCAATATCCTCGATGAAGACGTAATCAGGCTCGGTAAATATTGAGAGAGCTAAGGCGACTTTCTTAAGCCTTAACGGGGAAAGCTGATTAGGGTACATTGTTAGGACTTCCTCCTTCTCTCCTACAAGCCTTAAAGCCTCTTTCGCTAGATCTATTGCGTAATCAGCATTCCCTATACTGTGGCTTACTACTATTTCCACAAAGTGTGAGGCGATATCATAAATTGGGTTGAACATTTCATAATGATTGTACTTCAACCAACTAATTTTCTTCCATAAAATCTCTCTGAATTCCTCTATTCCTAGTTGGAGTATATTCACATCGTCTAAAGATATTCTTCCTTTGGCCTTACTCAACCTAAATGTAGCCTTAACTATCTCTTCCTTACCACTATCCCTTTGTCCTAATATTCCAACGTTCTTGTCAATTCTCGCATTAAAACAGTTTATCTTACCTTCCACAGTTAAGCAATCATAGACTAACATTCAGATCCTCCTCAACTGATCTGCTAATATTAAGAGTAAAACGAGGAGTGCACCCCTAAACACTGCTGGGATTAAAAATAACCACCAGTCTGGGATAAGATGTGAGGCTGTATTGAGTAAAGTCGTTAAAGTTGGGTAATTAGGATCTCCAACTCCCCCGATTACTCCCATTGCCGTATAAGTTGATATACCATCTATCATTGCTGGAATAAGTAAGTTGATAACCAACTTCTTTACTCTAATAAAGGAGATTTTAAGTTCTACGACTTTTATAATTCTTCTCATAACTATGCCTACAGAGGATCGGTAAACTATTTCGGCTATTTGTCTAGCATAAACACTCCAACCAGTAAGCAAAACAATTAGTGCTGTTAAGAAGAAGTTAGCCTTAAGAGAGTTTCCTGTGGGAACACCGTAAAAGAGTGCGATTGAAAGCAACAACGGTATTCTTGGGATAGAGTTAATAGAATCGGCTATCCTCACCATAATTGACCTCACAACATAGCCGTAAGATCCAGCTATAACACCGTAAACTGTCGCAATTCCCACTTCTCCCAGCCCAACGATACTGCCGAAAATTAGCGTGTTAACAATTGCGTTTGCATTAACATTTACCATGTTATCTCCATTAACATAAGTCCCTAATGGGTAGTGGTAATTTGGAGGAGTTAAAGGTTTTCCCTTAGGTAATTGATAAAAATCATAGAATATACTAAATGCTATGAACGTGAGTAGGACTGCTGTTGTTACATATATTCCCTTCATCTTGTCACCCTTGGGTCTAAAAATCCGTAAGTTACGTCAGCGAAGAAGTTTGAGAGTACAGCTATTGTTGAATATGTAAGCATTGAGGTTTCTACGATCTTATAATCGCCATAAAATACTCCGATCTTTAATAACTCTCCGAAACCTGGCCATAAGAATATTCCCTCAACAAGTAATTCCGCCACTAACATTTCTACAAACGCTGAGGACATTATTGAAAGCATTAAAACCGTAATATTACCTAAAACATGACGATAAATTATTACCTTTTCATTTAACCCTTTGTATGAGAAATCTGGTTTAGGAATAGAGGAGAGTACCTTGTTTGCGAAAATCCCAATGTAAGGGAAGAAGAGTGACAGTATTGGCATTATCAGGTAAGGTAGTATATTCCCACCTTTAGGTGTGCCGTAAGGTAAAAGGTTAGTGAAGAAATGAAGCAAATATATTATAATAATCGAGAAAACCCAAGAAGCTAAAGCAGATCCAATATACTTCCATTTATTAATAATCGATAACAGCCTTTTATTTTCTAGGCTGTATACTACTAGAAACGCACTCAGATAAATTGTAAGCGAAAACGAAATACCCAAAAGAAGCGAGGTATACGCTAGGGAGGTTAGTATTAAAGTATTAACTGAGACGTCGAAATGTTCACTAATCCCCGGATTCAGCTCAAGTAAACTTGTCGTGGCTTTAATAACATTAGCCCCGTGAAAATACTCTAAAAGTATAACTATAGCTGATACAATTCCCAGAGAAATTATTGCACTAGTAAGCCTTTTCAGCACGTACTTTCTTATTGACCCCCCTACGGCATAACCCTTTATCAAGTCCTTCCCTAAGATCCTCTCTTGAAAGAATAGTGTTGTCCCTTTAAAACCTATCAGAGTACCGCTTAAAATCATGAAAAAGCTCAGTGGGGATAGAAATGCGTAAGGTTGTACATAACCAGAAATTATGTATACAAAATGTGTTGTATAGGGGAGAGTGAAATTACTTACTTCAGTCAATTCAACAGTTTTGTTATCAAAAAATACTGATGCATTAGGTAAGCCTCCACTTAAAACAGCCCAATAATAATACTGCCAATTCTGGGGAGGTGTTGCAACGTTTCCATACCCGAAGTTATATAGACTGATATATTCAGTCTTAATTGACTCTAGCGAGAGCACAATCCCTATCAAGAGTAATAGCATAGATAAGATTAATATTGGACTACTTTTCACGATAGCCACTTGCTCGTATAAGCCTTTAAAAGTTTAGATAAATTTTAATAAAAAGTAAAGCTTAAAGGTGCTCCCTTAAGTACTTCTCCCTTAAGTAGTCTAATAGTCCTTCCGGCTCATACTCCTTACCAAAACTCCTCTTTAATAACTCTTTAGGAGAATAGATAGAACCATACTTACATATCTTCTCCCTTAAGAACCCCTTAACTTCTTCAAACCTCCCTTCATATACTAAATCATAAAGGTTAGGGAATGATTTGTAAACAATTCCGGCGATTATATTCCCTAAAGTGTAGGTTGGGAAGTAGCCTATCGATCCTTGAGACCAATGAATATCTTGCAAAACCCCTTCGGAATCATTCTTTGGAGTTATCCCTAAATACTTCTCCATCATTTCATTCCAAATTTGAGGTAGCTCATTAACCTTTATCTCGTCGTTCATCAACTTCTTCTCTATTTCATAACGTAAAGCTATGTGGAAATTATAGGTCACTTCATCGGCATCAACTCTTATCAGACTGGGCTTTACGGTATTGAAATACCTGTAAACTTCTTCCTCATCATATCCATCAAGGAAGGGCAAATTACTTTTAAGTATTGGATAAATCACGTGAACAAAGGCCCTACTCCTACCTATAATATTTTCCCAAAACCTGGACTGTGATTCATGAATTCCAGTTGAAGCACCACTCGCAAGCGGTGTCCCTTCTAAAGAGGGATCTATTAAAAGCTCATAAATCGCATGACCACTTTCATGAATTACAGAGAAAAGTGTTTCCTTAAAGTCCCTCCCTTCATACCTAGTTGTAATCCTCACATCATTCGTTGAAAGTCTAACAGTAAATGGATGAGCTGAGGTGTCAAGCCTGAACCTATCTTGTGGCATCCTTAGTAATTTTATTATCTCTTCGTTAACCCTCTTCATCTCCTCAACGTTATACTCAACAGACTCAAGCTTATGCTCTCTCGGGAAATAGCCTTTCTCCTCAACTTTCTTTAATATATCACTTAACTGGGGGACAAGACTTGAGAAAACCTTATCACCATCATCTGTAGTAAAACCCTCTTCATATAAATCAAGTAACGCATCATAAGGATTCTTCTCGTAACCTAAAAAGTCGGCTACATTCCTATTTAACTCAACGATTTTCTCCAGGTAAGGTTTGAACGTGTTAAAATCGTTTTTCTTTTTTGCGTTTCTCCATACCACCACGGCTTCTGAAGTGGTTTTATCTAACTCTTGAATTATCTCTAACGGGACTTTGGCGTAATACTTTGCAGAGTGGTGGAGAACCCTTATTACTCCCTTTTCCTCGTCACTTAAACCCTCCTTTCCTTCATATTTCTTTAATTCCTCCCATATTTTGAGGTAGATCTCCCTTATTATTTCACTAAAAGTTGCAATAACTTCACCCCTTACACTTGAATCCGATTCTGGCATGTAAGTTTCTGTATCCCAGCTCATTAAAGACTCAGCATACCCTAAAGCCCACAACCTCTTGTATTGTTCCAAGAGCGGTTTAACGTTTTCGAATAGCATGGGTTAAAGTTTGTTTGAGGTATAATAAATTATTTCATTGCTTACCGATGTCTTCATATACTCCTTTGTAGAATATAAAGTGTCCTAATGTCGAGGCTAGGAAATAAGGGATATTACCTAATTCTAATTTTAGGAGGAATAAGTTTCGGTACCGCATCAATATTTATAAAACTCTCAAATATGACTCCCGGGAGTATAGCATTTTTAAGGTTCTTCATAGCCGGGCTAATAATCTCTCTCGGTAAAGTTGACTTTAAAAAAGTCGCCAAGTATTCTCCTTTCGGCCTACTTTTAGCCCTTCACATGATAACGTTTATAATTAGCGTTTATACTACGACTATTATTGACGCAACGGTCCTAGTCTCCACTTCCCCCTTCTTTGTCATCTTAATGTCACCTTTTCTTAAATTTAAGGTTAGTAGGAGGGACTTAATTGTTGTGGTCACGGGCTTCTTGGGAGTTGTAATAATGAACTTACCTTTTCAACTTAGCACCTCTTTAGGAAACATTATTGCTGTATTATCAGCTTTTTTAATAGCATTGTATACTGCGGGGCTAAGTAAGGTCAAAGAAGACTCACTAAAGCTAACGTCCTCCATTTATCTTTCCTCCTCAATCTTTACTCTCCCTTTATTTTTAATTCAAGGTGTGGGGGAGTTTAATTCCGAATCACTTCTAGCCTTAGCGGGACTTATTCTGCTTCCTACCTTATTAGGGCATACGTCTATAATAGTGTCTTCTGGGAAGGTGAAACCACAGCACATAGAGACTATTGGCCTATTAGAGCCTGTAGTAGCAACCCTTCTCGCTATACCATTCTTTGGGCAAATTCCTACATTAAATGAGATAGTAGGTGCTCTGTTCGTAATTTTCTCTATTTTTATAGTAACAGTAAAACGAGAATAAATTATTAGAAGAAACTATAACATCATTAGAATTTCAATAAGGAAAATTAAGATTCACAAAAGGCTCGTTCATTAAACTTCCGCTGAATAAAAATAAATCAGTTAAAGACGATATAGTCTTGTGCAAGTACCAAAGCGAATTGAGGAAGTCCTAAAGAAGGAGGCTTACGAGAAAGGGATAGATGAAGAGTTGTTATTAATTGATAAGCTAAGAAAAGAATTAGACCCGTCTACCCGTTACAGTTTGTACAAGGAAAAAGCTGTAGAGTTATTGGCTGAAGCTAAGAATTACCTTGAGAAGAAGGACTTAATACAAGCCTCCGAAAAGGCATGGGGTGCTTGTGCTTCTATAGTTAAGGCTTATGCTGAGAAGTTGGGGCTTGAGCACTTTAGGCATAGGCAATTAGAGGAGATAATGAGTAATTTGATTTCTAAAGAGGGAAAGAAGGAGTTACTTTACGGTTGGTCTGTCTGTTTACGCTTACACAGTAACTTTTACGAGGGGTTTATGAATGAGGAAGACGTGAGTTTATCAATAAAGGTTGTAGAGGAGTTTATAAACCTCATGGAGAAGTCTGTTTAGCTAATTTTTATATCAAATTCATACAAGCCTAGTCCTTTTCATATGTTTTTATAACTGTTACGCTAATGGATTTATTTTTATAACAATAATCTCTTTTATTCTCTCGTCTATGGAAAGACAATTAAAATTCCTAATTCTTCATGTAACTCTCTCGTTTATACTTTTATGCTTAATCGGAGAATTGGTCAATTTGTATTATTTAAAGAGTCCCTATTAATATTATTTTAAATAAATAAAGTGACAACGAAACACTTATTATGAAGTATTTATGAAATCACTTTTAAACTGTAGATATATCTTTAACTTATGTTTGAAAAACTTGGGAAACTTATCGTAAACAGATGGTACTTATTTTTAGCCATTTGGATACTCACAATAATTGTATCAGCACCCCTTTCGTCTCTCTTCTTGAAATCTGTAAGTTACCAAGTCACAATATCAGTCCCGGGGAGTACTTCAGCTGAGGCTGAACATATAGTAGCCCACTATTTTAACTTAAGCGGTGCTGCCGGTTCTGGTGCTGTGTTAATAGTTCAAGGGAATGTGAGTAAATACTCCATGTTTTTCGCAAACTTAACATCTTATGGCAATATTTCAATTTTAAACTACTACTCTATTGAAAAATCGCTTGTTAATAATTTGCTGAACAAAATTCAACCAGCTGTTGAGAACTTAACTAATGCCTTGCAGAACATCAGTAAGTTGGAGGGGAATTTAACGGTTGAAAGGGAGAACATTAGCACTCAGCTTTCCCGTTTAGAAAAGCTTTACAACGGCACGGTAGAAGTACAAAAGGAGTTTGAAAACGTTTCATCTCTTATAAACTCTACCGAGAGAGAAGTCAACGAGTTACATTATGCAATGGTTGAGAACTATATAACTTTTCAGAAAATCCACGAGGGCGAAATACAATTAAACCAGTCAGCCTTTAACTTATCCCTATTCCTTTACTTTCCAGTAAGTTATTTCTTAGAAATTTGGGAGAGCGCATACTCGACTACGCACAACGTAACTGAGGCTAATGAAATAGCTTACGAAAAAGTCTCATCGGCTTTGCATGGGGAGGAGCTGGAGTACTTTAACTTATTTTATTCCTATTGGTCTTCAACTGACCCATTACCTAACCCAATTAATGTAGCCCAAAACCTAGTGGAGAATGCGAGCTACAAGATATTTCCAAATCAAACGAGCTTGTTAAAACTATTTTTTGACTATGTAAATCTAACTAATTTCAGAAATACTACAAATGATGAGATATTTACAGTTAATTACTTTACCTTGTACTATAAAGTGCCGGAAAACTTGTCCTACGAATTACTTTTCAACCAACCATTACAAGTCCTCCTCACCATTTATGAACATAAGACCGGTATCCCAGTAAACTTTTTACAGCAGATATATGAGGGTGAAAACTTATCCATAATATCACTAGATCTTATATTGAGTAAAGTTACGAATACATCCGCAAAAGATTTCATAGTTTGTGTTTATAATAATATTTCTAAGTCCCCTTATGAGTTCAGCGTTGGCTATGTGTCTCAGAAGTATAACGTGTCTAAAGAATTATTAACTAATCTCCTTGCTTCCCCGTCACCATTATATTATTTGACAGAAATACTTTCAAATAAAACCAAACTTCCGCAATGGTTTTTCATATCCTTATACAATCAAGGTAACATCTCTAACCTCACAGCTTATCTTATCTCCCCCCATTTCCCCCCATTCATCCTTCAGAAAAGTAACATCACTTTACCAGAATTAACTGAACTGTTGGAGAATAATAAAGATTTCAGAGAGATAGCTATAAACCTTACGGTAAATGCCATAAACGTTTCGCCACTCTTAGAGGTTAATAAAACGTTATTAATCACTGATTTGAAGAATAACTACACTGTAGAAGAGATAGTAAAAAGCAGTGAGTTCCCAATAACCTTTAACGAGAACATCTCTAGGAACCTATTCTCCTCAAACCTCCTCCTAATCTTTATGAAGGGTAACTTTACGTATAAGGAGGCCGAAGATTTTAGTAGCTTCGTAGAGTCTAAGACTGAATTAAACGTAACTCTTACTGGGGCTAACCCAATAAATCACCAGTTAAAGGGCGTAGCTTCAAGTGCGTACTCAATAGCAATCCCGGTTGGGATTGCGTTAGCTATAATATTAGCCGGATTATACTTTAGGTCTTTCGCAGTCGCTTTCATGCCTTTAACCATTTATATTTCGGCCTATGTAGTTTCCTCGATCTTCCAATACTTGATAGTAATAAAGTTACTAAAAATCACTGTTAGCTTCTTGACTCCCAGTGAAGTATTACTCTTGGCGTTAGGTTTGGGTACAGACTACGTGGTCTTTATCTCAAGTAGGTATGTTGAGGAGAGGGAGAAAGGGTTATCAGTTAAGGACGCTGTTTATGAAGCTGTTAGATGGGGAGGTAGGGCTGTGACTATTACAGCATTTATTGTCATGTTGTCATTCCTCTTCATTTACATTTATAAAATACCCTTCTTCTCAGATACCGCAATTTCAGATATGCTAGCTGTAATAATTATCTGGTTAGCTTCCATAACCCTTTACCCAGCGATACTAAGGGTTGCGGGTGATAAGTTGTTCTTCCCTAGAAGATTAGGAAAGGTGAAGGAAGGAGGTAAGAAAGAAGGAGGGAAGTTAATAATATCTAAGAGGCCTAAATTGTTAGTAGGCATATTAAGTACTATCGTGTTAGTGAGTGTGATTTTCGCCTCATTTACACCTTTAACACTCAACGTTCTATCATTATTACCCAAATCACAAGCGGTTTACGGAGTTGAGTTTTTGAGCTCTAAATTCACTTCAGCTAACATATTTCCCATCTACGTAGTAATTCCTTATAATGGTACCTTTAATCAGAGCACTTATAATTTCGCTGTAAACCTCTACAAGCAACTCTCCTCGATACCGGGAGTAACCGCGGTAAATTCACCTGTTTCACCTTACGGTTTCCTCGTAAACTATACTGAGTTAAAAGAGTATAACTATACGCAGTACGTCTCCCACGGCTATCTATTATTCATAGTTAATCAGAAATACCAACCTTTCTCTCTTCAGGCTTTTAACGTAGTCAAAGATGTCTTAAAAATTGTGGGCGATAAGGGATACGTTGGAGGCGGGCCAGTAGACTCATATAATATTTACAACTTCGTCACTTCTAACTTCTTTATAATAGTTGGAGAAATAGCAGTAACTATGTTCTTACTCCTCTTCATTATGACGAGGAGTTTATCTATTTCAGCAGTAATCATTTATGTTATAATGTCTGCAGTCGCAATAACTTTAGCCTTAGAGAGGTTAATATTCGATACGGTCTTAGGGTACTCAATATTTGCAGTAGTACCTATCTTCTTAGTGGCAATAATTATAGGTATAGGGATGGATTACAACATATTCCTAATTGCGAGAGTTCACGAAGAGTTAGAAAAAGGAGACAATATGGAGGTTGCCGTGGAGAAAGCAGTAAAGACTTTAAGGTTAACTATAATGTTCTTAGGGTTCATATTTGCGGGCACTTTAGGAGCATTGATGCTAGTAAATGCCCCAATACTTCAAGAGCTAGGTTTCGCATTTTTCATAGCAGCTATACTCGAGACGAGTGTACTATGGAGTCTTTTAGCTCCACCACTACTCATTTTACTTTATAGAAAATTCAAGACAAGACCTAAACTCATTGTTTAAGAGCTTCTAGACAGACGAATGAGCCTTCATCCCCCTCTTTTATTTCATGGACTTTTTCATCCATAGAGAATAAAGTTGATGCAACCCTGTTTACCTTTAACCCCTCATTTTTTAATATTCTATATAGCTTTTCCCTTTTAATAAAATGGGCGTGAGAATAATATTTATGCCCTTTCTTTCCTAATTCTTCATAAAATTTACCATAGGGTGAATCCTCTGGAATATAGCATATAATTATTCTGTGGGAGGAAACTCTCTTCAGTTCTTTTATGAAGTTTTCAACGTCGGAAACGAAACAGATGGTTACAGATACGAAAACGCATCTAAACGAATTCTCTCTAAAGGGTAAGTGAAGTGCGTCAGCCTGTACTTTATCCTCATCCTCTGGCAATTCTTTTAACATGAAGATTGAGATATCTAACGAGACCGTGTTATTCATCACTTCATGGAATATCCCGGGGCCAGAGCCTACATCCAAACAGCCCTTAGGTCGGAAGAGCGAAACTAGATTTCTTTCACTCTCATAAATCTTATCATGTATTTCATACCACCTTTTATAACCTCTGGGGTCTGTAAATATCTCCACTTCGCTCAGCTCACGATTAAATACTCTTTTTACATTTAATTTCTTATGTTAAGGCTTATCAAAGTAGCAATTAAGCTTTTACCTAGGGTACTGAAACTCAGAAGCTATAGGTTAGCCACATTAAGGGGAGAACAAGTTGATGAAGAAGAGATGAGGAAGGAGGCTGAGAAGCTTTTAAAAACCCTCGTATCATTGGGGCCGGCATTCATTAAATTCGGGCAAATTCTCTCCGTTCATTCAGACATATTGCCAGAGCCCTACCTCAAAGTCTTATCTAAACTTCAAGACGATGTACCGCCTGCTCCTTGGGAAGAGGTAGAGAAGATCCTTAAGGAGGATTTAGGTGAGAAGTTTAACGATTATGAAATAAACCCTAATCCTATTTCCTCAGCTAGTATAGGACAAGTCTACCTCGCTAAGAGGAAGAGCGACGGTAAAATTGTTGTGATAAAAGTGAATAGGCCTAAAATAAGGGAAATAGCTGAAGAGGATATAAAGATAATGAAAGAGTTATTACCTCTTACTAAATACTTAATGGACGAGTCGTTTTATGAAAGTTTTAAGGCTATCATACAGGACTTTAGCAAGAGAATTTTTGAGGAAATGGATTTCACGAAAGAAGAATTTTACATGAAGAAAATAAAGGAGGAATTGGCGGATTACCCAGACGTAATAATTCCCCAACCCTATTATGCTACTAAAAGGGTCTTGATTATGGAATACATAAAGGGGTATAAAGTTACTAGTGATGAAGCAAAAAAGGTAGTCCCCCCTAAAGAGCTTGCTTATAGAATTTTTAGAACTTTTATGTTCATGTTGTTAGAGAAGGAGTACTTTCACGCTGACCCTCACCCGGGCAATTTAGCTGTGGACGAGAAGGGGAACTTAATTCTTTATGATTTCGGAATAGTAGGAAGAATGGATAGGGAAACGAGGCTTAAACTCGTTAGGGCTTATTCAGCATTAATAAGGCTTGACGCTGTTGGGCTCGTTAAAGTTTTAGAGGAATTAGGTGCAATACAGCCTGAGGCAGATAGAGAGATCTTAGCTAAAGGGATAGAACTGTTCCTTCAGCAATTTCAAGGGATCACAGCTGAAACCCTTGAAGTTGAACAATTCTTAGAAGCAGCTAATGAAGTCTTTTACAGATTTCCACTGAAACTACCAGAAAAGTTATCAATATATATCAGAATGACGTCAATCTTAGGGAGTACTTGCACTCAGATAGATCCAGATTTTAACTTCTTTGTTAACCTTCAGAACTTCATTGAAGAAGAGGGGTTAGTATATGAGGCCATAATTGAAGATTTTAAAAATACGATTTCCTCAGCTCTCAAAAAATTTAGGCTATCACTGCTGGAAAAACCCATAGTGATAAGAAAGGAGAATAAGATTGCAAAATATCTATCATTCTTCACACTAGTAGTTGCAGTACTAGTTTACTTAATGGCCCATTCGTCTACATTATCTCTTCTTTTAGGTATTTTAGCTGTAATAATAAGTCTTAACAAGCTCACTCAATCTTAATGGTTGCTGCTCCAGATATCGGTATCCGTATTGTGAGGACACCATTTTCGTATTTTCCTATAACTTCGGTGTCCTTAGCTACCGTTACTGGTAACTTAATCACTCTCCTCACATATCTAGGTCTTTGCGTTATATATTTTACCCCAGGCTCAGTTATCTCCCTTTCAGCCTCAATAACTAAATTGCCACCGGATATTCTTGCTTTAATTTTATCTTTACTAAACCCGGCTAGATCGGCTACGACTACTAAGTACCCGCCTTCCTCATACATGTCAATTGGTGGGTAGATTAGTTCGTAAAACCCTCTACTCAACTCTTCTACTCTTTTGCTCAATTGTTTGCCTATAAAATAGCCTAAACTCATCTTCTCACCTCTTCCTCCTCTTTAGGAAATACATTAACAGTTTGTAAATTAAATACCATCTAACTAGTCTTCCCATAAATTATACTCATTATCCTTTTATTTATCTTTTGTTATTAATCATTGTGTTAGGAAGATTAATTCTTCAGAACCTCGAAAAATACGGTTTCCCTTATCCTATAGACAAAAGTGTATGTAGTGGTTGGACTAACGATTTGCCTAGGGGAGGGGAAACGATAATATACACTTCTTGCATGTATCAAACAGCTTCACTGACAGACGTTTTCGTAAAGTTTATTCCCTATGCCGAAAAACTTTCAACACTCGCTTTCTTAGCTAAATATATAAAACCGGATAAGGCATCGTTGAATAGGGCTTATCAAGTTTTGAAAAATATTTCTTCTCTGCTGAAAAAGAACGGTATAAATTTCGGATACTTATACGAGGAGGAGCCTTATAGTGGTGCCATTTTATTAGAACTCGGTTACTTAGGCGAGTTTAAGGAACACGCTCAAAAAGTATATAACTTTTTAAAGAGTAAGGGGGTGAAAAGGGTAATTACTGTAGACCCCCACACGCACAATGCTTTAACTCGCTATAAGGAATTTATTGATTTCAATATTGAGGTAGTAAGTTACTTAGAGTTAATTAAGGACGTTAAGGGAAAAGTCAACGGGAATTACGTAGTTCATGACTCTTGTCTTTATTCCCGCTTCCTTAACTTGAGAGACGCTTATAGAGGGTTAATTGCTAGGGCTGGAATTAGAATTGTTGATGACGAATTAATCACTGGTAAGGATACTTCTTATTGTTGTGGAAGCCCCATTAAGCCGGTTAATCAAGAGTTGAGTGAGAAAATTGCTAAGCTGAGAGTTAAACAGCTTAAAAAGTTAAGTGATAAAATTATCGTGGTCTGTCCTATGTGTTATGCTAACCTTTCAAAATTTTATGATAAAATTTACGATTTAGCTGGGTGGTGGAATGAGTTGGGACGTGGCAATTGAGAGGACTATAAATAATAACGTACCGAGAGTCTATAAGGTTTTAAGGGAACACCCTTACGTTTTAGACCTTGCAAAAAAGCTTAGAGAGGCTAAACTCGAGGTCATAAATAACCTTGAAAAATATGTGGAAGAGACCATAGAGAGTGTAAAGAGAATAGGTGGAAATGCCTATTTCGCTAAAAATGCTGAGGAAGCAAGGGAAATCATAGGGAAAATTGTGGGAAAAGGTAAGATAATAGTATTAGGAAAATCTATGACAGCTTATGAAATAGGTTTAAGAAAGTACTTACAAAGCCTAGGTAATGAGGTTTGGGAGACGGATTTAGGTGAATTTCTAATACAGATGGCTGATGAACCTCCATCACACATAATTGCCCCGGCTATTCATATGACTAAAGAGAGGGTAGCTAAGCTACTAAAGGAAAAACTGGGTTTTGATGTCAACGAGAATTCAACCCATGAGGAGTTAGTAAGCAAAGTAAGGGAGTTCCTGAGGGAGAAGTTCATAAAGGCCGATGTAGGGATCACTGGTGCGAATGCAGTTGCCGCTGATACCGGGTCTGTGATCCTAGTGGAAAATGAGGGGAATATAAGGATGAGTACCGTATTGCCTAAGGTTCATATTGCGATAGCTGGCGTTGAGAAAATTTTACCTACTTTTTACGACGCGTTAATAGAGGCTGCCGTTCAAGCGGCTTATGCGGGTCTTTACCCACCGACGTATATTAACGTTACTTCAGGCCCTAGTTCTACTGGAGACATCGAAATGAAGAGGGTTAATCCGGCCCACGGCCCTAAAGAGTTTCACCTAGTACTGTTAGACGACGGTAGGATTAAAGCTAGTAAGGACGAAGTTCTGAAAGAGGTGTTACTATGTATAAGGTGCGGTAGATGTCATTTGCATTGTCCCGTTTATAGAGTTCTAGGCGTTAATTGGGGAGTTCCTCCTTATACTGGGCCAATGGGTGCCATATGGTCTTATGTAGTATACGGGGATTATAAGCAAGCAATGCTTTGCACACATTCTGGTAATTGTAAAGAGGTTTGCCCTATGGGGATAAACATACCTAGAGTATTAGAGAAGATAAAAAATATTGGAAATAGTTTTAACGGTAAGCAAACTGGATAAGCTAAAAAGTTTAATGGATTCACCATAAAGGTTAATGGATAAATAAGGACGTTAATAACGGCCGTCTGCTATAGTGAGAAGCTTATTAGCTTTGGCAACAAAATTTTTAAGTAATCCAATACGAGCAAACACTCTACATATCGTAGTCTTTTAATTTCTCCTCACGTATACCAGAATATATTCCCCACGGGTAAAATACCAAGACCGAAACTACGGCTACTATTAAGGAAGCTAAGTAGAAGTTTATAAGACTTAGAGCACCGTCATCACCTATATAAGACATTAATGTGATAAACCCAATGTATGTAATATACCAAATAGCGTTTTTGAAATCATCCTTAACCCTATATATAACTCCGAATACTACGGAACCTATTGCCAAAAGGAGTACTGCATAAGGTACTAGTGGCCAACCGGACCAGAAGGCTATTAACGAGGCTGAGGCAAAGGCTATGCCGCCCATAATCTCACTTAACGGTATTACATTTTTGGTCTTACCCCTCTTCTTTAGTACTATCATTGCGACCGGGTTCACCGCAAATCCTAAGTAGCCAGCTACTACAGAGTCTGTAATTAAACCATATATAGTGGGTAACGGTGAGGAGATGTAAGTTACTATGGCTCCTATTATTGCAAAAACTAATAATGCCCAGTACGGGATATCATACTTTTTATGCAAGTCCTCCATGACTTTAGGTACATAACCGGATCTGCCCATTGCGAATAGCACCCTAGTACCCGCACCTAAATAAATATAGCCAGTTACGAATGGACCTATAATTCCTATTATGATGGTTAAGATTATCAGAGGATTAGAGTGATATGAAGAGGCAAGATCTATGAACGGATTACCACTTAAGCTAGATAGTGCTTCCCAATTACCTTCAGAAATTCCCAATCCCTTCCAGTTTAAAGCTCCTACAAAGGCTATTGAAAACAATACGTATATTAACGACTGCCCTACTACAGTGAGGAGTATACCTTCTTTGAGTCTCTCAGTATCTTTTACTTCTTCAGCAAAATCTGGGAGCACCCTTATACCGCCGAAGGCAAACATTGCCAGCGGTACTGCTGAAAAGACTCCAGCTAAGCCAAAAGGTAAGAATCCTCCGTAGTTGGTGAAATTACCTATATTAAACGAGACTAGTAAGATCCCTATAGCGACGGTAAGGTAAAGTGCTATTTTAATTATACCGAAAGTAACAGTAGATTTACCGAAAGCCCTTATACCAAAATAATTGAAGGGTATAAAGAGTAATAGAATAATTACTCCTAAAAGAACCCCTTGTAGAGTAGGTATACCTTGAGAGTTAAGTAAGGAGGGGTAGAAGTAGTAGAGTCCTTCAATAACAGCTAAAGCCTCGATAGGTGGGATAAACAAATACCATACTAAATCTGCCATAGCGTTAATTAGGTTTGTCACTTTACCGTGGCTATAAATTGCGTATCTTGAAGGACCTCCTGCTTCTGGAAAGGATAAAGATAATTCGACGTATGTCAAACCTATAAAAAAGTAAAAAATAGAACCTAATATCCAGCCTAAGACTACTCCGGGCCCAGCGTCAGAGGCCATCCCGGCTGAGCTAAATAGTACTCCAGTACCTACTGCCCCCGCTATTCCTATTATGACCAGTTCCAGCAAGCCCAACTCTTTACGCAGAGGCACAATACAATACATTGATAGACGGTATATAAGTATGATTAATATAAGGTAAAGACTTAAGATGTTTAGACAAGCGTGGGTTAACATTAAAAGAAAGACGTTTAATCAAATTCTTAGCATATTGTTTTGATGACTAAGAGTATAATTAAGGTGGGGGATAAGCTACTAATTGAGTTAAACAAGAAGGGGATAGGCGCTATTCTGGTAAATGGTGAGATAAAAGTGGGAGAATATGACGGGGTAGATTTCATCGAAAAAGGGTTGAAGGAGGGAAAGGAAGAATACGTAAGATCAGTAGTTAGTTCGGTGAGGGACTTATTATCTAAATGTCCTCATGTGGCAGCAATAACTATGTCTGATATGTTTTATGTTAAATTTCTTCTTAGTGAGGAAGAGGTAATAGCGTTTATAAACGAAAATGGAGTTACTTTCAACAAAGAGATCATGGTAGATAAAGAGATTATAAACGAGATAGAGAAGTGTGTTGAAGATTTTTCAAGACTATTAAAGGAGTGGTAAACTATTTATTTAACCACACGTCTTTGGAGCCGTTTGTCCCTACACTTTCATCATGATCGAGTGTAGTGACTTAGCCCATGGGTCATGGGACTCCAACGGTATGGGGCTCACATCTCCGTAATCCCCCTCACCCTTTTTAGAAGTGATTAAAAATAACGAGTAGTTACGTAGAAGCGTTACAGTCTCATAGCCAAATATAATGAGAACGTTGATTCATCAAGATTACACTTACTTTTGTTCTCCGCTATTTAGGAATAATTTATGCTCTCACAAAGATTTTATACGAAGGAGAAGAATGTTTTTGATGAGTATGAAGAAGTGCCCTAGATGTGGTTATGAGAATCCGGATGACGCTCAGTTTTGTATGAGGTGTCATTACCCCCTTTTTGAAATACCGGCTACTAATATAGTTAAGGAGGAAGAGGTCAAGGTAAAAAGGCTCACTAAGAGGGAGAGTGAATACTTGCTTGCCGGTTCAGTACTAGGGTTAGCAAGTATCACGTTCCTTTTTCTTCCTCCAAATCTTGTAATATATTTTGCAATAATTAACATTCTGAGTAACATAAATTATTTTCTTTTGTCGTTTAGGATAAAGAAGTACTATTCATTAATTTTCTTGCAGAGTTTAGGTATGATATTCCTTTATTTTGAGCAGTTAGAGTATTATGGCGTTCTTCTGTTTTCTTTCGGTGGGTTGATAGTCTCTTTCATTTTTAATGAATTATACTTAATGACGCGAAATGATATGTTTAGGATTGCATCTCTTTTCATGGTTATTGGGTATTTATTTGGTCTACTATTTCCCCTTATATTCTCTTTAAGTGAAGTAGGATACGTTATACTTCTACTGGAAAGCGTGAATATGATAAGGAAAAGAGAAATGGGAAAAAAGTGAATGATATTCTAATTAATTACTAACTTGTTATCTTCTCCTCAATACTAGCACTACACCGACAATTATGATTATTAGAATTACACCTATTGTGATGTATACTAGATTTGATGAAGTAGTTGACGAGGTTGTAGGTGACGAGAGCGGAGAGGCTACTACTGGAACAGATGAGGCTGAGGGTGTTGTAGTGTTTTGAGTAGTAGTTGTTGTTTGAGGTGTTGATGTTACACCGTAAACTACGTAATAAGTAGTTGATGGGTCATCAAATATGTAGATCTTTCCGTTCGATACGAAGTAGTTTTCTGAATTAAGTTGGATGAGCTTTCCGTCTACAACTTTGTACACCGTTACAGCACTAGTATTAATCATTAAGCTTAGGTTAAATAATATATAACGTGATGTAGCATTTACTGTGACTTGCTGTGCGGTATAAACTTTACCGCTAATATTTACGTTGGTTGTAGTAACGTTAACAGGCTTAGTTACGGTAACATTTATTGTGGAATTAGTGTTTGTAACTACAATCGCTTTAGCAGTCGAATTAATCGCCACAATTACTAAGAAGTTTTCACTGGAATTAATGATCACTTCGTGGTATAACGTGACATTAGCTGTTGAAGAGGCTTTACCATGAGTGGTTATAACAATGATTACTGGGTTGCCGTTGATATAAGTTGTTGATATAAATTGAGGTTTTTGGGTTTGAACACCTTGAACTTCTACTATCTTTTCTTCACCGAAGTAAAGATTAGTTGAGTGACTTACAAATCCCATGGATAAGTTTTCAGATCCGCTAATACTTACCATATGCACATAACCTAATACGGTGCCATTAACACCATAAAATTCTATTGTCTCAAAATGTGCCTTCAATTTTCCAAGCATGAAAAAGTGTTGAAGACCTATTCCTTCTCCTTTCCATATTAGTGCGGGGACAAAAGTACCGTTAAAGTAAGCCATTGTCGCAATTACACCGCTCGAATTTCCTACAAACTGTGTCCCATTATATAAGGTCGAGAAGAATAAAGGTGTGTATCTTCTCGGGATCTGTGTAGTTACTGTAAGTGTGCCCGTAGTTTGAAGTTTAACTGAGACACTGGATATTTCATAGAGTAGAAGTGAGATTCTCTCACTCACCACTTGTCCCGCCTTAACATTTACACTGAGGCTGGAGACAGAGGTTCCGTTAGCGAATTGTAATATTACACTACCACTACCATTAATATACGCGTATGTGTTAATAGTTATGTTTGATGTAGATAATCCGCTCCACACTAAAGTTGACTGCCCAGAGGTGTTTACTATAATTCTAATTAAATTTGGAATAGTGGAGGTTATTGTAAGTCCCATATTTTCAGAAGCATTTATTGTAATTACCCCGCTAAAGTTCTTTACAGTGGAAGAGAAAGTTAGGAGGTAAATGGTCTTATTATAATTTATTTGTAATGTTGAATTAGAGCTAACTGTGTTCTTGTAAATTACTGACTCAGTAATATACGTTACTGTTGACAAATGAGTTATAGGCGTTATTGACCCTTCAGTATAAGAGTATATACTCCCATACCTTTCGTAAATTATTGTTAATTGTTGTTGGCTTGTTTGTGAAACTACTGTTAGGGTTGAAAAAATCGGTAACAAGAATAGAGTTAATAATATGAACACGCTTTTTCTTCCTTTCATCACTTATTCAAAGAGAGTTCCAGTTTATAAAAGGATTCATTGGAACACTGCAGTACAAATTTCATTTCACTCTTTTTCTTTCTCTTTTCTTTTAGGTAATGCTAGGTGTAAAATTGCTGGATATATAAAAACTCTAATTATGAAAGTATCGAAGAGAGCGGCTAATGCTATTGCCAATCCGAGTTCTTGTATGCTTTTGATAGGATCTACAACTAATGCTCCGAAAGAGAACGCTAAGATTACTCCCAGTGCTGTTACAGTGTTAGCTGAAACTGAAAGACCTTTAACTATAGCTTCATCAGTACCTCTCTCAAACTCCTCCTTCACTCTTGTAAGTATGAAAATACTGTAATCGTTTCCTAGGCCCATCATTAATACGTAAACTAATATTGGGATTATAAATAGTATTCCTACGTCTGGCGATACTTGGAACAGTATGTAAACAACTGCCAATGATAATCCTATACTTAAGAGTATGCTAAGACTAACCCCTATTCCTATTCTAAATGAGCGAATAAACACTGATACAACTATCGCTAAAGCTAATGGTAATAATACAAGCAAGGTGTGATAATAGGGGAATAAATAATTCATGAAGGCCAAATAATAAGCGGTAGTACCCCCTACATAACCGTTGTAATTGCTTGCTAAACTCTCAATGTTCTTAACTAGCTGGTAAGCTTGTACAGTATCGTATTTATAGCTTGGGATCACAGTAACTAATAAAGTCCTATTGTTTAACCCAACATTTGCTTTATATTCGCTTAATACTGCAGGGGTAATTGTGCCGTTAAATCCTGGTGGCACGGGGCCAAAAACTTCCTCTACTCCGTTCATTTTTTCAAGTTGCAATTCGAATTGTCCGATCTTTTCTAAGTCATTTATACTGATTGGATGGGAATAATTGAAGACTATCAATACTGGGTTTAGGTAATTTTCACCGAAAGCATTGTTTATGACGTTTAGTCCTTGAACTGCTGGAGTGTTGGGTAAATATGATATAAAGTTTAAGTTAAGCGGAATGGAAATTAGGTAAAATCCTACAAGTGCTCCTATGATTAATGACGAGATTATTACGGTCTTATAACGTTTTACCGAATTCCTAACTGCGTTCTCAAAACGCGGTCTTACTTTAAAGTTCTTTGATGGCCAGAACACTTTCCACCCCATCTTACCGTAAATTATTGGTAAGAGCGTGACGGCTATTCCTACAGTAAAGGGAACAGAAAGGCCTATAGCTAAACCCCACTGGCTGGCAAAAGGTATGAAAGTCATGCTGAGAAACACAAGGGTTACTGAAAGCCCACTTATAATTATAGCCCTACCAGAGGTTTTTACTGATATCCTCATAGCTTCTTCTTTACTAACTCCCTTACCTAATTCTTCTCTGAATCGTGAAAGTAGGAATACACTATAATCAGCTCCTATCCCCATGAGTACAGTTATCATCGGTTCTATTACTTGGAAATCTATTAATTGGTTAGTAATGATGCTTATTACCGTAACTAGACCAAACCCTATAATCGTTGAAAGGCTTATGAGGGTTAGTGTGATCAAAGGTGCTATAATGCTCCTAAAGTAAATCCCTATAATGAGTACCAGAAAGAAGAAAACTAATACAAAAGTTATGGCATCGTATTCGTTAGATAACTGAGAGAGTTGGGCATTAAGTGGTGTTGTTCCAGTAATATAGAACTTACCGCTAAAAGTTGATTTCACAGCGTTCTGAATGTAGGGTACAGCGAGTTCATCTGCTAAGGTACCGTTCTCGAAAGAATATGTTGGGGGATATTTAGTATAAACTAGGATTACGCTTACGTTATTCTTTTCGTAAATTGCAGTAAGCGAGGAAGGCGGGGTAATAAGTGAAAAGAACTGTGAAGGGCTCTCGTTTAAGACCTCATCGATGCTCTTAAAGAGAAGTAATGCTGAAATTTGCGGTGATATATTTAACACCTTCGCCACGGCATTAGGTAATTCATAGCTTATGTATGATGCGTTAATGGAACTTGTGTCTGGGAAAACGTAAAGCGCAACCAGTTGCATCTTATTCAGTTTTGAAATTCCTTCCTCAAAGGCTATTGTGTAATTATGCATTGAAGCATAAACCTCAGCAAATGTTTGGTAAAACTCCGTGTAGTTCGTTGGCATGCCTTGGGAGGCAAGGGCTTCAGCCTTGCTTAAGTTCTCTGTAACATAATAATACTTTGTGAATAATTGTGGGTAAATATATAGTGCGAACGCGCTCTCGTTAATCAGCTTTCCGGTCTCGTTAATCGCTTTTCCTAGAAACGTGGCGTAGGATATATAAACGTTCGCTAACCCGCTAGCGTTAGTTACAAGAGGTTGTTGTAGTATTTTTTCCTCAACTAAGTAGTTTTCGTAAGGGGTAGCGTTTATTAGTACCACGTCAATAGAGTTATTTCCACTCCCTGAGGGGAAGTAGTTTGATAGTAACTCATATGCGATATACGCCTTAGAGTTATTGGGGAAAGTGATGTTTTCATTATATGTTATATGTGTAGAGGATTGTGATGCAAGAAATAGGGAAATAAGAATAATTATCGTCCATATAACTACTACTATTTTAGAATTTACCATATAATTTTTAATCTATTAGAGATATTAAAGTTTTTTCCTCAGCTTTAGAGAACACGAGTTAGGGCTACGGTAAAAATTTCGTTAATAGTTCATACTGAACATATGAAAAGTAAATCATTACGTTTTTAAATACTAGTGTACTACTGGATCAGGCTAATATAAGGTATGAACACAATAATTTAATAAGAGATTCACTTTTCGATTTTTAGATTTACATGTCTATTAATCTCGCTAACTAGCTCAAGCATGTCTACCGTTAGAAAATAGTAATTTCCTCCTCTACTCGTTTCTAACTAATTTTCTTAGCAACATATAGTAGCCTTTGTGCCTTCACTTAAGCTTAGATTACTCATAAAGTTAGTGTATAGCCCAAAAGAGAGTAAATGAGACTGTAACGCTTCTACGTAACTGCTCGTTATTTTTAATCTAAATATCGTTTTGACAAGTCCTGTTTATATAGTACTACCGAAGTAGTTCTTATTGATGATCTCCCTAACTGGTGACGGGCACTGCTTACGAGGTTTGGGGAGTGATAAAAGTGCGGATGGGAGGGTAGTGGTGTTCAGTAATAAATCTTTCGCTCAAACTTCAAGCATAGTATTAGCTAACATTGCCACGTGGGTCCTTTCAACCTATATAGATGTTTCCCTCGACTAGTGTAACTGCGTATGATCCCTTAGCCCGCGTGGAATTAGAAGCAAGGAAAAGTTACGTCACGGATAAACACTATAGTCTCATGTTAGCAAATAATCGTTTTTAACTTTGACGAAAAAGAATAACTATGGAGAAGGATCTTTATAAGGTTGGAGAGGACTACGTCGAAGCCAGAATAATTGAAAGCCTATCTGACCTTCTTCTCTCCCTTACTCTATGGAAGGAAGGCTACACTAGAAACTCTGCAGGAAAAGCTTTTAGTGCAGTGAAAGCGTTAATGAGCGCATTCATAGTAACTAATGAAGACAAATTAATTAACTTAGCCAAGGACGATCAAGAGAGGAAGTGGATTAAAAAGAAAGCACACGTAGTTCCTACGCATGGTATGTATGGTTTAGCGCAATTGTTAAGGAAGATAGGGATTGATATTGTAAACCTTGTGAACTACGCTTTAGACCTTCACGATTATCAATATAATGGTTTTGAGCCGGGCTTTAGTAAATACAGTAAGAAGGAGCAAGTACTCGAGGATTTAATTACCGTAGTAAAGGGGACTAAGAAGGTAATAGAATTATATTTTGCCAAGTACGAGATTAAAGAAGTCTCAGAAAAAATCGATGAACTACTAAAGGAGCTAGAAGAAGGTAAATGAGAAAGGAACACATATTATAGAAGATTTAGAAAAATTCCTTAAGAATAAAAATTTTAGGTAATCTCAATAGGAAAGTTGAAGGAGTTTGTTAAAACTGTTTGATTAAAGTTTCTGTCCTGCAGGGGTTTGGGCTTCATTGAATTTTCATGAAATTGTATCCAATCCTCAGCCCTTGGACTTCACCAGAGTCACTTCCGTTACCCCTCTGCCCCTTTAGCGGGATAACCCCAATCCACATCCGCGGAATATCACGGATGTGGGGAAACCTGCACATCTTTTATTCACCGTCACACCTTTCGGGAAAACCCATCCACATCTGATGTGGCTTTACTCATCTTTACCATTAAAGTATATAAACTTCACGGCTTATCAAAAACTGTTGGCAACGGCATAATTTTCTTTACTTCTAATCAAGAAGGTCAAACGTACTGTATAGTTTTATAAACTTTTAAATCAAGAGAGTGATTAGATGAGGCTTATACGCACTGCGTGAAGCGTGTATGAAAAGAAGGTGTTAGGGTTGGAAGACTGGGAAATAGTGTTAAAGGGGCATAAAAAACTGAGGAAATTATTACAGTTAGAGTCTGAGAAACTCGGCTTAACTTACACTGAAGTCCAAGTGCTTTATTACTTATCCTCAGGCGAGAAAAATGTAACCACTTTAGCTAAACTAGTTGACGTTAATAAGTCGACTATGGTTGAAGTGTTAGACAAACTAGCAAAGAACGGATATGTGACTAGGGAAAGGGATTCAAATGATAGACGGGTTGTAATTGTTAAGATTACTGATAAGGGTTTATCGATTCTAAGTCAAGTAAGATGTAGGTATAGAAACTTGATACTTAAGCTTTTAAATAAGGTCAAAAACCAGAGTTGTGTTGTCGAATTTTTCAATATTATTATAGAAGAAGCCTCACAACAGAAGATAGAGGCCTAAATATAAACTTTTTCCCATACTTCTGGGAAAAGATTTGAAATATTTTACTCGTTAATAAAGTTGATGCAGGAGATTAGGACAATAGGAATAAAAGGGCTAAGATGGGCTGGTGGAATTTCAGCAACGCTATGGGCCGGAGTACACTTCGTTCTAGCATCTCATGCGGCGTTCCCTCATAACGTATTAGCTTCAGAAATATATGATACGTTCTTCGCTTTTACGGCGTCCCTAGCGATAGTCTCTGCAATAGTTTTTTATTAGGAATTAAAAACCTATATCTGCCTTCGTTAATATTCTATGTAATTGACTTAGCATTGCTCACTGAGACTGTAACGCTTCTATGTAACTACTCGTTATTTTTAATCTAAGTATCGTTTTGATAAGTTGTGTTTATATAGTATTACCGAAGTAGTTTTTATTGATGATCTCCCTAACTGATGACGGGCTCTGCTCACGAGGTTTGGGGAGTGAAAAACTGGATGGGAGGGTATTGGCGTTCAGTAATAAATCTTTCGCTCAAACTCCAAGCATAGTGTTAGCTAACATTGCCACGTGGGTCCTTTCAACCCACGTGGCGATTCGGGGGAGGGCTTACCTATTTAGGCTCATAAGGCTTAT
>JAPYVG010000080.1 GCA_028277025.1 Sulfolobaceae archaeon | reverse complement strand
CATAATCCGAATTATGTTTTTCAAGACTTAATAAACAAAGGTTTTCTACTAGAATTTAAGGATAGTAATGGAAATTTACTATATAGGTCTGTGTACATGGACATGTTTATAAGAAGTTCAGAGCTTAAGACAGCTAGGTTCACATCTAATTACGTGGTGAAACCAAGATTAGTGTTAGTAAAAACTACGATTCCTACTAAGTCTGATAGGAGTTATAGAATATCTCAAGGATCTAACGTACCTGAAATTGATCAACTGGTCCAGTTATTAACGAAAGAACTGGGACCTAACAAGGCAAAACATTTTATCGACATAGTCAATGAATATCTCAAACTGAAAGGTTATACAGGTTTAGACTTGGTTCAAATAGATATGATTAAGACTGCTATTGAGCTATATCTAAATAATAAGCATGTAGTAATAGAGGCACCAACTGGTTTTGGTAAAACTGAGATATTTATCTTCTTGCTATTATTTATTCTGCTTAAGTTCGACTTCGATCCTAATCATAGAGTTTTAATATTATATCCTAGGAAGGCGTTAGCTTTGGATAATATGAATAGATTAATAACATTATCTGTTGCTATAGAGAACATACTCAATAAAAAAGTTCCTATTCTAATTAGAGATGGCGATTCGCAGTCTAATCTTACTAAAGGCTCACTAAGAGGTGGAAATCTAACATGCCCTAACAAACATCCTTTAAAATATGATGGAAAAAAGGTAACCTGCTCAGATACTTCATGCCCATATGCTACAAGGGATTTCGCTATAATTGATTCAACGCAATATAAAACTTCGGGACTTTCCCCGTTAATTATAGTATCCAATATAAATACAGTTGCAAATAGATTACTTACGTTTAATAAAAATAGCCAAGATATGAATGCAGAGGATTTTAAGACAATAAATTCTATAATCCTAGATGAAATGCATGTATACACTGGAAATTTCGGAGGCATTGTATCATCGATATTAGACGGTATAAGGACACTTAACCCTAATGTTCGTTTTATTGGCGTTTCGGCAACAATTCCTAATAGAATTGGTTTTTCAAAGTCTTTATTCAATACGAGCAAAAATAATGTGGGTATTGTAAGTAGTATAAATTCTTTAAAAAAAGTAAGTAACAAAATAATAGGTGAAAAATTATATATTTTGGGATTTTTCGAGATAAGACCGGATATCTCGTGGCAATCTTATGCACAATTATGGGGAATTTTAGCCTCATCATATTCTTTAATTCATTTAAACAGATTAAATCCCAATCAACTTTCTCAGCCTAATATGAATAACCTTCTTTATCAAAATATAGTATTTATCAACAATATTCATGAGTTAATTAGATTTAGAAGCGGATTCAAACAAAATATAAGCCTTGGAGAACCTTGTAAGGATCGACTGACTGATGATCCAAACAAAGCCCTCAATGATCCGTTTTACATTTATTCACCAAACTACAGTACTTACTGCTCTCCAAATATACTAGGAGAAAGCATTGAGAATCTCAGTGATATAGTATTTATGGACAAGAAAAATAAATTTGACGTATTTTCTAAAATAACCTCCGGAGCATATATTTCTATAGGTTCTACGTCCTCTCTAGAGTTAGGCGTCGATTATGAAGGAGTCTCATTTATACTTAATGCGGGAACAGATGATGAGGTTGAGATTGTCCAGCGTTTGGGAAGAGCAGGTAGAAGCGAGAAGATGCCTAGAATTGTAATAGGAATAGTAATATCTAAAAATGTTCCCGTTCAAAGTTTTAGAATCCATGATAAAAGATACATCTATAGAATTATCTATATGTTAGCAGGAAACAAATTAAGCAAGAAAAAGAGGAAGGATATTAGACTAAAGGTAACTAAAACGACTAAACCGATCGTAGAATTTAATCTCCTGCTCAATGGTGCTATAAGTTATTATAATAATCAAGTCGGAAACTTCGATGTATGTGATTATATTAATTATATAATTAATCTAAACTCTAAAACTAGCTTACATAAATCTTCAGCTTCAGTTCACAGCCAAGTTCTCAATGAGCTAAATGACTTATACTCTAATTTATGTGCTAAAAGTTCCAGTGTTACTTCATGCGATTCAATAATTAAGGAATATGAAAAGGAGAAGAGCTATGAAAATAAAATCAAGGAATTTCCTATTAAATTTCGTAGGTGGTATGAACAGTTCTTAGAGTTAAGAAAGAAGTATTCTGATGTTTTTACACCAAATGTTGAATCGAGTTTAGTAACAATTGATCAAAAATCTAAGTTAGTCTTAGACTACTTTAAAACTAATGTTATAAATGAATTAGATAATCTGAATAATCTATCAAAAGTTGGAAATGAAATTCAAAAAGAAATACTCAACATACAATCAGAATTATTAAATATACAGAAATACATCGAGGAAGTTTTTAATACTAAGTCTAGTAAGAAAATAAAAGAAGTTAAGGATAAAATATCGCAATTAAAGCAAGAATTAGTTGAAAAATTTGAAAAAGTAGACAAAACTGTACGAAATTATATAAAGACTGTAAATAAAGTGAATAGTATTACTAGTTTTAGAAACATATGTAGTAAAGTATTAAGTACTAAAAGATCTTTTGGTGGGAATACTAGCATTAAAGATTTTATATTTGATTATTCGTCTGTTTCTAACTCTGGATTAAATATCGTAGACAATAATCTCAATGTTATAAGACTAGAAATAGACGAATTTAATAATAACAGCTGGAGTCCTGTATATATTTCAGATAATTATATGAGTTTAGAACAATTATTTTCACGTTTCCCTCCATTTATACCTTTAGACTACTCTCACTATGTGTCAGGGGGTAGTCAAATTCCTAAATATGCTGTCTTATTACTTGGGTTAGATCCTTCCAAAAATTACTGGAATGGTACCAAAAAAATAGGACAATTTATAGGGATACCAATACGTTCTGGACATAAAGTAATTGATGTTACCTCATTAAACGGTAACGTTAAGATGTATAATCTTCTCCAAATGGAAGATATATTGAAATCACCTATAGTTATATTAGGCAAAGAAAGAGAATTCTATGTTAAACTAGGTGTAGACAAGAGTTATCTTCAAGATTATTTACAAATGAACACCTCCAAGCTATTTAATAAAGCTACTCAGCTTAGAATTAAGTATAATCCATTAATATTAAACTATACTAAAACGTGTGACTACGGCTTAAGTATTACGAATGATGTTTTTGATATAACATGTCCTTTCTCTTACTCTTGCACTATCTTTAGAAATATAATAGCACAAAATCGCCAGCAATGTCCTCTATGGAATGGTTACAGTATGAAGTTAGCTAAACGACCTTTATTACTCTTTAAAATTAAAACCTTATCACCAACTCGCTCAAGTATAGCAATAACATCACCTTTATTCAAGATATCAGAAAATCCATCATTCCCGTTGTATAAGACGTTATATGGTGTCACAATATTCGTAAACGATACGCCTCAAATTATTTATTTGAATCCGAAAGTAAGAGAAAAATTGCATGATACGAATGCAATAGAGATAACGTTCAATAGAATACTTGTAAGAAAAATCCTGGAGAATATACTTTTTAATTCTCAGAAAAACAATAAATTACTTCAGATATTACTCACTAAATATTATCTACTGAAAACTGGAAGAAAGAGTGTTTATAGAGCAATAAAAAGATTAACTAACAAATCTAACTCTTATTCAAACTTTGAGAAGGATGTGCTAGGAAAAAATAGGGAAAAATTCCTAGATTTTGCTTATGCCGTGTTATTGCATACTTTAGCTCACTTAATTTATGAATTTATTTCACTAGAATTAGATATAGAAGAAGATCTCATTGATTATTATTATGAATTTAACATTAGCGATCCTTCGTACTCCAGTGATTCGATATATATTTATGAAAAAACATCTTTCGGAGTGCTCAAATTCTCATCCATACTTAAATCCAACTTTAGAAACTTTCAAAACTTTATTGATTCATTCATAAACTTTGTAACTAAATCCCTCAATCAACATACAATTGAAATTAAGCAATATGGATCTAAGCTCAAGAGCTTAAAACAATCATTAATAGGTTCTAATCCATATCTGAAGGAAGATGTAAATATTTTAAAAGGAATGTTAAGGAGTCATATACGACCTGATCTATATATATTTAAGCTATCTATCTCTCTTAAGCTATCTAACTCTCTCAGATTAAAACCTAATCAGGCGCCGAAAGCATCTAAATATTTAGATTACGCCGATATTGCGTTAGGAAGATTTTGTGTTGATGGATGCTCATCTTGTGTAATGATAGACGAATGTCATTATCCCCTCTATCAAAATCTAATAACAAGTAGAAGATTAGCTAAATTATTCCTTAAAGAGATAGCCAATAAAGGAAAAATCAAAAATGCCATACAAGTATATGGGACGTCCAAACTCGGATTTGATTTACTAAGGTACTACCTTACAGACCGTGACGCTAGAAAAGCAATTATAAAGTCAGCATATATCGACGAAAGTTGCCTTAAGGTGATAGAAGATGCTTTAAGTTCAAACCCGTCACTCTCAGTGGAACTAATAATCGATGATAATAATAATCGCCAAAAGTTAGATGATAGTACTATTAAAACCTTAATAGGGAAATTAACATCTACTAATAGATTTAAGTTAAATTTACAAAATAATATTCACTACAAGGAATACACTATAGAATTTGATAATAGGTTGTACACAAATGGGAATAAGATTACTATTTCAGGTAGTTGGAACTGTCAGAAGAGTGACAAAGCTCAAAACTTCACAATAAGTATCTAACTTTTTTATATAACACAATGACTTTATTAGTTCTATTTTGTGACCTTCCCAATTTACCTGGACCCTCTCCTAAGACATCGTATACGTTGATAATATCAAGCCCGGTCTCTTCAATGATTCTTTGTATATTTTCCCAGTATTGACTGTCTCTGCCTAAATTTATGATAAGTACAATTCTGCCTCCGTCCTTTAACGCATATGCACTTTTACTAAGTATTGTTTTTAACTTGCTGAAGTAATTCTTATCACATTTTATCTCTCTCTCTATAATCTCGTCGATGTCTTTCATGTTTTCGAACATTGAAATAGTTACATAATGTGGTAGGCTTAGTGATGCATAGCTTATACAAAAGTCGTAGTATGGTGGATCTATAACTATCAAGTCGCTTTTAGGATAATCTATTTCCGATGCATCTCCTAATATACTTACTATCTCTCCTCTCAGTTTAAACTTAGATTTTATATCTATTTGTTTTTTAATACTGGAAATTATTGTTCCTCTAGCCTTTGTTTTGATTCCTTCAAAGGCTATCGGGTTCACTTCGACCGTGTATTCAGGCACCCAAAAGCCCTTTATTCCACCTCCATAGATTACTGGCTCGGTTAGAGGAGGGTACCATTTAGATAAGACTGAACATGTCTTGGTTGAGTCGCTTGCAGATAGCATTAAAAGATATCTCTCGTTATCACCTAATTGCTTAGATCTTTCCGTTATCTTATAGAAAGTGTAAATTTGTGCGGGGGTAAAAATTAGGGAGGGGTTAGCGATCCCGTTGTTAATTAACCTTTTCCCTTCCTTCAATTTCTCAAAATTGACTTTCACATTAATTGCAGGTATATTCTTTAACTTTTCATTTCTCTCGTTTAACCACTTTTCATCAAAATGGAAATTTCTTTTCCCATCTATAAATCCGAAACTTTTCCAGTTGTTGAAATAGTTAACGTATCTTACGGGTTGATACATCGGTTTGATAGAAATTGTTACATTAAAACCGCAGTAAGGACATCTCGTAGTTTTTTCTTCCGATGTTTCAAACACGTTACCGCAATTAGGGCATAGTATTACTTTGTAGTGTTTACCATTTTTCCTTTTGGAATAAATCCAAGTGGGAACTCTGTTTCTGGTTATGAAAACGTAAGGAATAATTTCACCATTATACGTCCATAGCCATGATAATTCCTCCTTTATACTATTAAGGAGAGAAAAAATACTATCGTAATTTACGTCTTTCCTTAGAATGGAATAACCGTGAATTATCTTAACTGCTATAGGATTTACATCAATGCCATAAGCGTTATAATTATACAATGAAGCTTCAATAACACCTGTTCCTCCACCAGCCATTGGTTCTAAAAATATTGATCCCTTAGCATCTATTACACTAGGATCCTCTAATCCCTTAAGAAAAAGTTCTATGTCATTATCTTCTAGCAAAAAAGACACAAGAATAGCTCTATACAAATGAATAAATCTTCTTGACCACCATCTGTGTAAATTTGCTTCCTTTTTCACTCCACCTTTCTCTTTTGTACTGATTCTCTTGTTAACTTCAGATATTAACGGCTCTAGGTCATCTATTAGCCTTGTCATACACATCTCCTAATCTTAAGGTTACGGGTCAAACTCACCGTTCCAATACCTAGGGTATTCAACACTCTCATCCATTAGCCAATTAATTTTCAACTCTTCCCCTTTAAATTTTACCCCTTTATATGTTTTGTTGATCTCTTCAATTTATTTCATAAGTATGATATGATACACTGAGAATTTTTCAGTAATTAATATTTAACGTTATTCGCAAGCTTACACTCTAATTCCCGGAGCTCTACCAACTAAAGAATTAGCCAAGTGGACCATCCATGTATAAGCCCAGAACTTGAGCTTAGCCTCAACCACTTGTCCCAAAAAACTTGTAGCCCTAACAGATTCCCCAAAAGTACGCTTCACAGCAGAGAATAAGGACTCAATCCTCCACCTAACACCGTAACCCTTCTCCTCCCTCCAACGATTATAGCCCAACCTCTTGAACTCCCTTACAGCCTTTCTCCTAGCGGGGTGGCCACGCCTAGTAGTAGCGTTCTTCCTAGGTGGGACAACAACCTCAACCCCGGTCTTGTAAACCTCATTAGCGTCATAAGCTTTATCCCCATAAAACTTC
>JAPYVG010000014.1 GCA_028277025.1 Sulfolobaceae archaeon | reverse complement strand
TATTATTTTACAGTTAAGAAAGATAAGCCTTTGAAAGAGCATTAAAAACTTTCATAGAACCTCTTTTTAATTCCCCATATTATCATAATATGTGGACTTACAAGATTACTTAGATAAGCTGAAAGCTTTCAATTGGAAGGATTATAATATATATTACGCCGTGTTATTCGGCTCTCTAGCTAAGAAAGGAAAAGGTAATGACATTGATATTGCAGTAGAATTTAAAGAGTTAAGCTTTGATGATTACATGAAATTGTGGAAGGATCTCTCAGATTACTTGGATACGGAAAAGATAGATCTTGTTTCAATAGATGATAATACTAGTTGTTACTTAATTCACGAGGTATTTAATTACGGTCTAATTCTTTATAAAGAAGACTGGTCAAGAGCTCATAGGAGAGCAGTAGTTTGTGAGGATTTCTTAATAGATGCTAAAAAATTGGATTTAGTAGGAAGGGAAGTTAGGGCAGTGATAAGGAAATGGCAATCTTAGATAAACTACTTGAGAACCTTAAAGATTACACTAGCAAATTAGATGAAGTTAATAATGTAGATTTAGATAGCTGGTTTAACTTATTTGCGATACTTCACTTGCTTCAAGTCCAAGCTCAGTCATTCATTGACTTAGTTCAAACACTCTTATCAAATATGGGAATATCAAGCCAAGGATATAGAGATTCTATAAGAAAGCTTTATGAGAAAAACTTGATAACTGCTGAAGAAAGGGATTTTTTAATTTCCGTGGTTGGATTTAGGAACATTATAGTTCACGAATATGCAACAGTTAATCCCATTTTCGTTAAGAAGATAATGGAAAATAAGGAATATAGAAGATTACTCGAAATAGCCTACAATTTGAGGGAGAAAGCCAAGAATTATTGGGATTGTTAAACTTTCTTTTCCAACCTACTTAGTATTGACTTCACTTGCCTTTCCAACCTACTGAGCCCGCTCTCCACGTCGTCCTCGTAATCGTCATAAAAGCCAAAAAGCCCTCTAATTCTTGAAAATAGAACTTCTCTAAGATTTTCGAGAGCAGGAGTGTAACCTTTCTTGACTACCTTGTAAAGTTTTTGTACCCTCCCTACACCTATAGGCAAAATCATTATTCCTCCTTCTCTAAGCTATTCGTAAGGTTTGCACAAGAGAGTAGGTGCAGAGGCCCAAGCTATCACTCTATCAAAGGGCTTCTCTTCTTCATGTCCTAACGTTCCGTCTCCTAGCACTAGTTTCACGTTTTGGTACTGGAAAGTAATCTAGAAGAGTATTTATACATTTCCTCGTTAATTTCTATACTAACAACCTTGTCAACAATTTCCGCAATTGATACAGTATAATAACCTATTCCTGTTCCTATTTCTAAAACCTTTTGGCCTTTGCGCAAGTCTAATTCATCAAGCATGTAAATTCCTAAACTTAATGCAGTAGTATTTATTCCGGTAAAATAGGTAAAGCTTCATCAACGTGAGTGTAGGCGTAACTCCTTAGATTCTCCGGCAGGAACTTTGCTCTATCAACCTTCTTGAACGCTTCGGCTAGCTCTGGGTTCTTAATCTTCCTAAGAATTTCCTCCTTTTCGGTCATAAGTACAATAAGATTTAATAAAAATAAAGGTTTAGCCATTTCATGAAGGTATTAAATAAATTGGGGGTCGGACTTTCATTGAGGTTTCATGAATTTGTATTCAACCTCTCGTCCTCATCCCCCTTGTCCGGCTCCTCATGCCGTCTACGGGAGCTAAACCACTCCCTTCAAGGACATAGGGAGCCTCATCGAACCCATCCTCCCCCTCACATTGCTCTTCGGGTTCACTGTAGGACTCTCTTCTACATTTTAGTATGTAATTACAAAATTTATAAACTTTCATGAGAAGAGCTAGGAATATTTAATAATATCAAATGACATAAAATTCACGGTTTATCTGAAACTGTTGCCAACGGCTTATTCAAGCGTATGAGCTAATGTTCTGGGACTCTCTAATTATTTAAACTCACGGAGTGTGATGATATTATGTTCCCATTTAAATCAATTGAGGACTTTAACCTGGGTTTAACACAAGACCATGAAATATTAAGAAACGCTATAAGGGATTTCGCTGAAAATTCAATGAGCAAATACGTAGAGAAAGGCGAAATGGAAAGGGATCTACCTAAAGAATTAAAAGAAAAAGCTAAGGAAATAGGATTATACGGTCTTGATGTTCCAACAGAGTATGGAGGACAAGGAGGGGATTATCTTACCTTACTTGTTGCGTCAGAAGAAATTTCAAGAGTTTGGACTTCCTTTTCGACGTTCTTCCTTATCCAGTGGATGGTAAATAGGGCAATACTGAAGTATGGTAAAGATGAGTTAAAGAAAAAATACTTACCATTAACCGCTGTAGGGGAGAAAATAGGGGCTTTTGCAAACACAGAACCAGATGCCGGTTCTGATGTGGCCGGAATTAAATCAACTGCAAAAAAGGTCAATGGGCATTATATATTGAATGCTAGAAAAATATTTATAACAAACGGGGATATAGCGGACTATTTTATTATTACAGCGAGGACTTCTCCACCAGACCCTAAAGCCAGGTGGAAAGGAATTACGATGTTTTTAGTAGAAAGAGAATGGGGAGTTAAGACCGTAAGTAGAATTGAAACTACCGGATTAAAGGCCTCCCACACGGCTGAAATAGTTCTGGAGGACGTAAAAGTTCCGGAAGAGAACGTATTGGGAGATGAAGGAATGGGATTTAAGTATGCTGTGGAGTCATTTGATTATGCGAGGACTATAGTAGCAGCACAAGCTTTAGGTATTGCACAAGCCGCTTTTGAGAAAATGGTAGAGTATTCTTTACAAAGGAAGGCATTTGAGAAGAAGTTAGCCGAATTCGAAATAGTGCAGCAAAAGGTTAGTGAGTCCCTTTCAGATATAATTACATCTCGTTTACTCACTTATTGGGCTGGTACACTATATCAAAAAGGAAAGATGGAGGAATACATTGTTGCAGCCTCGTTAGCTAAATTCCACTCTACTGAAGCAGCTGAAAGAATAGTATTAAAGGCTATGAGCGTATATGGCGGATATGGTGTTTCAGTTTCCTCGGGGTTAGAGAGATTATTAAGGGACTTGCAAATATTGAAAACTTATGAAGGGACTAATGATATTCAGAGGATAAGTGCTGCTAGACAATTCTATTATAGGTTTAAAGGGATAAAAGTCTAAACACTCCTTAGATAGATATAATAATTTTCAAACTTATTTATACTTGAGTTTATTTTGTTTATAACCAAATTTATGTTATGGAAGAAGTTTTAAGGAGTAGTGAAAAATTAAAGCTGGAATTCGTGTTTAACCCTAATAAGTGCATAGTGTGTAACGCTTGCGTTAACGCTTGTAATAACGCTTATGGAGGATTAAATTGGAGAAAACTATTGGTCTTTGAGTCTGAAGGGGTAAAAGTAGGAGTTTCAATTTCATGTAACCACTGTGAAAACCCGTTGTGTATGAAGGTTTGCCCTTCTGATGCTATCAAAAAGAATGAAATGGGGATAATTTATATTGATTCTAAGGAGTGTATAGGTTGTGGTTACTGTACTTGGGCTTGCCCATATGAGGAGCCTACGTTTAATAAAGAGGGAATAATGACGAAATGTGATTTCTGTATGGATAGATTATTAAATAAGAAGGGTTTACCCCTTTGTGTAGAAGCTTGCCCTACTGGTGCTCTATCATTTGGTTGGGTAAAGGAGACTGAATACAAAGCTGATTATCTTGCGCCTTATTCCATAACTAAACCGAAAATAACTATAAGGGAAAGCAAAGTTAAGATAAACGCCAACCCGTTGAAAACCAGAAGGGAGAAAAATTATTGGCAGTTATTGGTTTTTACTATAGCTTCTGAGTTATCACTTGGCACACTTATTTTGAAATTCAATAACTTTATCCCCCTCATGTTAATGTTAATAGCCTTATTACCAGCTATATTACACATAAACAGGAAAGAAAGGTTTTACAAAGTAATAAGAAACCTTAAGTCTTCATGGTTAAGTAGGGAAGTACTTTTCAGCTCTTTATCCGTTTTATCTCTCTTAACTCTTCTACTAACGAATTTACAAATCGTGTATTATATATCGTTAGCCCTAACATCATTAGCAGTACTCTCATCGCTTATGGTCTACATGCTTAAATCTACGCCTTCTTGGTATAATTTAAATACTCCAGTGTCATTCATCGGAACAATATTTACTACCGTATTCCCGTTAGGTTACTTCGTCTTTCACCTTACACCTCTCATATTAGTTTTACCACTAATATTTAGCTTAATGGAGATAGTAACTAGTAGAAGAAAGATGAGGATAATTCTAAATAGTGTATTTCTTATTACTTTAATTTCATCTATAATATTACCGTTAATAAGTATATTAGCTTCAGCACTAGCAGTCTCATCTGAAGTAATTGAAAGAAAGGAGTTCTTTGAAAAGATTTTATATTATGGTCTTCCAGTCTAAGATACTTTTTATATCAAAACTTTTTTAAAGCATGAAAATAAATTGAATAATTGGAAGTGACCTATTATTGCTCGAAATAAGATTTCATGGAAGAGGCGGGCAAGGAGTTGTAACAGCGGCTAATTTACTTGCAATAGCGGCTGATTTGGATGGATATTGGGCTTCAGCATTTCCGTTTTACGGTGCTGAAAGAAGAGGTGCTGAAATCGAGTCATATTGTAGAATAGATACTTCAATGATTAAAGTAACATCCCCAATCGAAAACCCAGATATAGTAGTAGTACTAGACCCTTCACTACTTAAGATCTCCAACCCGCTCAGAGGATTAAAGCCCTATGGGAAAGTAGTTATAAACTCACCAGTACCAGTTAAACTTAACTACCTAACGTACGTGATAAATGCTACTAAAATAGCAATTGATTTAGGTTTAGTAAAATCTGGTTGGCCTTTAGTTAATATTATAATGCTAGGGGCATTAGCAAGGCTTGGAGTAGTTTCATTAAATTCTTTAAAAAAGGCAATTGATGAAGAGTTTGAAGGAAAAATCGCGGAATTAAATAAAAAGGCAGTAGAACAAGCTTATGAAAAAGTAATGGAGGTGAAAGAGATTGTCGCTTAGCTACCAAATGTTCCCCATAAGTATACCCAGTAAAGGTGCTGGAGGAAGGACGGGTAACTGGAGAGTAGTTAGACCAATAATACACCATGAAAAATGCGTCAATTGTAAAGCGTGCTACTTGTGGTGTCCAGAAGGTACAATCTTAGTAATTGATGGAAAGGTAGATATAGATTATACATACTGTAAGGGATGTGGTATTTGTTCTAATATATGTCCGGTTAAAGCAATTGAAATGGTGAAGGAATTTGATGAGTAAGGTTATTTCTGGAAACGATGCAGTAGCACTCGCAGTTAAATTAGCTAGAGTAAAAGTTGCTGCAATTTATCCAATAACTCCACAGACATACATAATTGAATCTTTAAGTGAGATGAAGGATAGAGGAGAACTAGAGACTGAAATAATAAGAGTTGAGAGTGAACATTCAGCTATGGCCGCCACTTTAGGTGCAGCCATAAGCGGTGTAAGAGTGTATACTGCAACTGCATCTCAAGGTTTACTTTACATGCATGAGATGATATGGTGGGCAGCTGGAAGTAGGATACCAATAGTTATGACTGTAGGTACTAGAGCGGTTGGTCCTCCATGGAATATTTGGAATGAGCATACCGATTTTATGAGCGAAAGGGACAGTGGATGGTTAATGGCTTTTGCGTCAACACCACAAGAAGCTTTAGACTTAACATTAATGGCGTTTAAAATAACAGAGGATGAGAGGATTTTCCTACCTATGATGATAGGTATGGACGGCTTTATACTCTCACACACAAAGACAAGAGTTTATATACCATCACAGAATGAGGTTGATGAGTTCCTACCACCTAGGAGACAGCCTTATACGCTTGACCCAGAAGAGCCACTATCAATGGGTAACATGTTCCAACCAATAGATTATATGAAACTAAGGCATTCGATGCATGAAGCAATAGTAGCTTCTAAAGAAGTAATTAAAGAAGTCGGAAACCAATACATGAAACAAGTTATACCAATCGGCAATTACTCAACATTAAATGAGAAATACAGACTTGATGATGCGGACTACGGAATAGTAACTATGGGGGCTTGGTCGTTAGATACTATGAAAGCAGTTGATGAACTGAGGGAGGAAGGCTTAAAGGTAGGCTTATATAGGATTAGGTTTGTCAGACCTTGGGATGAAGACGATATTAAAAAGTGGTTAGGGAATAAGGACGGGATCTTAGTATTTGATAAATCTGTAAGTTTCGGTAGAGGAGGGCATTTATTCCTTGAGCTAAAAGCCACTTTACCAGACGTTAAGATCAAGGGTGTTATCACGGGTTTAGGAGGGGTTTCGATCGGTAAGGACGAGATGAAGATGGTAATCCGTAAATTCATTGAAAGACCAGAAGGAGTAGAGTGGTTTTACCCCAAGGAGGTGGAAAAAGTTGAGCTTAGGTCTCCAAGATATATTAAATAAGCACAGATTACTACCCGGTACATCTGCATGTCCAGGGTGTCCAGAGAACATAGCGATGAGACTGGTAAGTACTATATTAGGTGAAAATACGATAGTCGTTGTAGTAGCTGGTTGCTCGTCAGTAATACAAGGAATGGGACCTAAATCCGCTTATAACTATCCCGTACTAAATATTGCCTTTGCTGCCGGCCCTGCTGCAGCGGCTGGTATAGCCGCTGCATTTAAGAGTAAAGGTAAGAACATAAAACCAGTAGTTTGGGCTGGAGATGGCGGTACAGCTGATATAGGAATGGCCTCGCTTAGTGCTGCTGCTGAAAGGAACGATAATATAATTTATATCTGTGTAGATAATGAAGCCTACATGAATACTGGGGGGCAAAGGAGCGGTTTAACCCCCCTCGGGGCCTCAACGACTACTACTCCCAGTGGGAAAAAACATAATAAAAAGGATTTACCGTTAATCATGATTTCACATCACGTACCTTATGTGGCTACAGCTAGTATAGGCTACCCTCACGACCTAATGGAGAAGGTTAGGAAAGCTAAGGAAGTAAACGGGTTTGCCTACGTTCACGTTCTCTGCCCAGATCCTTATGGCTGGCTATTCGATCCCTCTAAGACAGTAGAAGTAGCTAAATTAGCGGTACAAACGTGTTATTGGCCTTTAATAGAATATAAAAGCGGCAAGCTCGAAATTTCAGATGAATGTTTACATTGTCTAGATAAGAGAACTAGGAAACCTTTGATTGAGTTTTTAAAAGTTCAAGAAAGATATAGACATCTGGAAGAGGAAAAGATTAAGCAACTTGAGAATTACATAGATGAGATGTGGAAGAGATTGAAGACGTTGTATGAGGGTAAGGGCGTGTTATAAAAACTACCTAATTTATATTCTTTTCATTTTATCCTTTTCAATGGAAAACTTTTTTATCTTTCTTAAGAATATTATTTTGTGTTTTTTATGAAAGTTGCAATAGTAGGTGTAGGTTGGTATGGGTTTAAACCAGCAATCAAGGACTCATCATTTAGAGAGATGATGTTTGAAGCTTCAGTGAGAGCGTATGAAGATGCTGGAGGGTTAAACCCTAGAACAGATGTTGATACATTTATCTCTTGCCAAGAAGACTTCTGGGAAGGAATAGCAATATCTGATGAGTTTGCACCAGATCCCATAGGAGGCGCGATGAGACCCACGATGACTGTCACCGGCGATGGATTACAAGGAATAATTCACGGGATAATGCACATAAACTCTGGTTTATCAAAAGTAACTGTTGTGGAAGCCCATGCAAAGCCTAGTGATATATTAACACTAGATAGTATAATTGAATTCGCTTACGATCCTATTTATGGTCGTATAGGTGCTAAAAACCCACACTTCTTAGCCGGTTTAGATGCAGTAAAGTTCATGTCAAAGACTGGGGCTACAAGGGAAGACTTAGCTGAAATAGTAGTAAAGAACAAAAATAATGGGCTTAAGAACCCTAGGGCTTCATTCGCCTCAAATATCACTCTTACTGACGTCTTAAATGAGAATTTCGTAGTTTATCCACTTACTGAATTAGATATAAGCCGTTTTGTTGATGGTGCCGTAGTTGTAGTGTTAGCAAGTGAGGAAGTTGCTAGGAAATTTAATGACACTCCTATTTGGATAGAAGGTGCATATTTCGCTACCGATTCTTCTATGGAGTTCTCTTCACTTGGCGAAGCGACATATCTGAGAATAGCTTCAAGAAATGCTTATAAAATGGCAAAGGTATACTCTCCTAAAAATTATTTCGATTCTGCATTTGTTGATGATACTTACAGTTATAAAGAACTGCAACATATAGAAGCACTACAAATTAGCGGAGACCCGGTAAAGGATCTGAGAGAAGGCATATTTCATGTAGGAGGAAAAATACCAGTTAATCCGTTAGGTGGACATCTGTCAACTGGAAGACCTTTAGAGGCAAGTGGTCTTTCGTTACTATTAGATGCTGCATATTATTTAAGGGAGGGGAATTCATCTAGAGCAGTAATAGCGAGTTGGAGAGGGGTACCGACATTTACTGGTGGGGTTTTGGTGGTGAATAGATAATGAGGACTAACTTATTTTTCAAGAGGGTTGCGGTAATAGGTGCTGGGCTAACATTGTTTCGTAGGAGAATTTTAGAGACTCCTAGAGAGATGTCTTGGATTGCTGCCAGAAAAGCATTAGACGAGGCTGGACTAGAGCTAAGGGACATAGATTGTGTAGTTATAGGAAGCGCACCAGATGCTTTTGACGGGGTTCATATGAAGGGAGAGTATTTAGCACATGGGGCTGGAGGGGTTAGAAAAATGGTGAGTAGAGTTTTCGTAGGAGGAGCTACTGGAGTAATGGTACCGATAACTGCATGGTATCATGTTGCCAGTGGCTTATGTCAAAGCGTTTTAGCAGTTGCTGAAGAAAAGATGAGCCCAGGAAGACCCCATCCTCAAGCAGTATTTAGATATATATGGGATCCTATAACTGAAAAACCGCTTAACCCTAATCTTATTTGGATTTTTGCAATGGAGATGCATAGATACATGTACGTTAACAAGGTTAGTAAAGAAGATATTGCTCTTGTTTCAGTGAAAAATAAGAGGAATGCACTTAATAATCCTTACGCACAAGCTGCAGCAAACATAACCGTTGATGATGTTTTAAAGAGTGAAGTATTAGTATGGCCAGTACAACTTTTAGATACTAGCCCAGTCAGTGATGGAGCAGCAGCAATGGTCATTGTTAGCGAAGATATTGCGAGGAGATATACTGATACGCCAATATGGATTGAAGGTGTGGGATGGACTCTAGATAACACCGAATGGACTGGAAGAGAGTTGGCATATCCAAGATATTTAGAGAACGCAGCTAGGATGGCATATAAAATGGCCGGAATAGAAAGACCAAATAAAGAAATAGACGTCATTGAACCTTATGATCCATTTGATTATAAAGAGCTACACCACATCGAAGGTTTGCTGATAGCCAGAAGAGGGGAGGCACCAAAACTTTTGAAGGAAGGTATTTTCGATATTGATGGAGATATCCCTAGCTCACCTTCTGGAGGACTTTTAGGGGTGGGAAACCCTATTGCTGCGGCGGGATTAATGAAGACAATAAGTATATATTGGCAGTTGAAGGGCACTGCTGGGAGGATGCAAGTTAAGAAGCCAGTTCATACGGGTTTAGCTCAAGCCTGGGGTGATTTAATGCAAGCTTCTACAGTAGTCATTATGAGGAATTGAGGTGATTAGGTTGGTCGTAAGACAAGAAAAGGAAAAAATTGAAATAACCTATTTGAAAGAAGAGGAGATAAGCAAACTATTTACTGTAAGATACAAGCCTAACGCTAAGTATTCATATACTGCCGGACAAGCATATAGTAAATTCTTACTAGGCCTAAAAGAAAAGAAAATAATTGGTAGAAAGTGCAATAAGTGCGGTAGGGTTTACGTACCACCTAGAATGTACTGTGATGATTGTTTTAGACCAACAGACGAGTGGGTTGAAGTTAAGGATGAAGGAATTGTTGAGACTGTTGTCGCTAGCTTTATATCATGGACTAGAGAGAGGCTAGAAAAGCCAGAGATAGTAGGAGTAATCAGACTTTTCCCCTCTAATAACCGTGATTGGGTATTCCCTGGCTTATTCCATAGAATCTGCAGTGACTTCGAATCTGTTAAGAATATGAGTATATTTGGTAAAAAGGTTAAGGCAATATGGAGGGAGGAAAGAATAGGGAGTATAGACGATATAGAATGCTTTAAGGTGATAGAATGAGTTGGGACAAAGTTGGAAGGGATGATAAACTATTATCATGGAAAGATAACATGGAAGTAGAGGAGTACGTTTATACAGTGGGTTATGCCGGAGAGGAGTTCTTCAAAGGTTTGAAGGAAGGTAAGATAATAGGTTCTAAATGTCCCAAATGCGGAAGAATTTACGTTCCTGCTACCCTTTACTGTGAGGAATGCTTTATGAAGACCGAGTTCACAGAAGTGAAGGGAAGGGCGTACTTAGATAGTTACACCTTAGTTTATAAGGATTTTGAGGGGAATACACTTCCTAACCCGCAAGTAATAGGGTTTGTAAGGTTTGAAGGTACTATAGGCGGGTTGTTGGCTATTGTGGAGGGTGAGCCTAAACTTAATGGGGAAGTAGAAATAATTAGTTTTGAAATACCTCTGAGGGTGAGGAATAAGTGAGTTGGGTTCCTACTAAGGAATGGATAGAAGAGAGTAACGTTTATCAATTCATGGTTTCTAATAACTTATCAACCTTAGAGGATTTCATATCATTTAGTTCAGAAAAACCAGAGCTTTTTTGGGATAAATTCGTTAAAGTGGTCGGAATAAGGTTTTCGAAAGATTATGATGAGGTTTTAAGCTTATCAAGAGGTAAACCTTGGGCTAAATGGTTTAACGGGGGAAAATTAAATATAGGGGATCAAATACCAGACTCATCAGAAGTATTTGTAAAGTGGATGAACGAAAAGGGTGAAGAGAGGAAAGTAACTTATTCACAAGTTCTACACGAGGCTAAGAGCATAAGTTCATGGCTCAAAAAACAAGGATTAAAGAAAGGAGATACTATAGGAATTTATATGCCAATGATACCAGAAATTGTTCCAGTATTTCTAGGGATTGCCAGAGCTGGGATGATAGCAGTGCCCCTATTTTCTGGATTTGGAAGGGAGCCAATAAGAGTTAGGGCTGAGGATAGTGGAATGAGGTTGATTTTCACTGTGGATTTAACGATACGTAAAGGAAAGGAAATTAACCCACTTTCTAACCTGGAAGGACTAAACATTCCGTTAGTTGTCATAGAGAGAGGAGGAGAAGGGTCTAAAGACCAGTTTAATTATAAGGATGTTATAAAAAGTGGTGGAGACGGTCTAGAGGTGACCGACAGCGAAGACCCGTTCATGATTATTTACACAAGCGGTACTACTGGTAAACCTAAGGGGTGTGTTCATACTCATGATGGTTTCCCTATTAAGGCTAGTGCCGATATATTCTTTCAATTTAATATGAAAAAGGGAGAAACCCTTAGTTGGATTACTGATTTAGGTTGGATGATGGGACCATGGATGATTCTCGGTAGTCTATTATTAAGAGGTAAAGTAGGAATGATAGAAGGATATGTAAACTTTGAAATTTTAAGTAAGTTTATCGAGGATTTGAAAGTCGACATTTTGGGATTATCTGCCAGTCTAGTCAGACTTTTAAAGAGTGAAAAAAGTGAGGGGAAACTGGACATAAGAACTGCTGGTAATACCGGGGAACCAATAGACTCAGAAAGCTGGAAATGGCTTTATAGTACTTTCAAAGGGCCAATAATAAACTATTCCGGTGGGACTGAGATATCTGGGGGTATTTTAGGAAATTATGTAATTAAAGAAATCAAGCCCTCATCGTTTAACGGATTTTCACCGGGGATTAAAGCTGATATATTTGACGAGAACGGTAAACATGTGCCGCCTAATGTTGAGGGTGAGTTAGTTATTTTAAGTGTGTGGCCCGGTATGACCAGAGGGTTCTGGAAGGATAACGAAAGGTATATTAACACTTATTGGAGCAAGTGGGAGAACGTGTGGGTACATGGGGACTTAGCATATTATGACAACGAGGGTTACTATTATATTGTGGGGAGAAGTGATGACACAATTAAGGTCGCCGGTAAGAGAATTGGCCCGGCCGAGATAGAACAAGTTATTAACTCATATCCAGGAATTGTCGAAAGCGCATGTATTGGGGTTCCTAGTGAGCTAAAAGGAGAGGAAATTTTGTGTTTTGCGGTAAGGAAAGGAGAGGTTGATAAAAGATCGTTATTACATTATGTTGAACAACAAATAGGCAAAGCTTTATCACCAAGGGATATCTTGTTCGTAAAGGAATTACCTAAGACTCGTAACGCTAAAATTATGAGGAGATTAATAAAAGCGTTGATTACAGGTAAGCCTCTAGGTGACGTAAGCTCACTCGAAAATCAATCTGCACTTGAAGAGATAAAAGAAGCCATAAAGGAAACTAAATTGAACTGATTTTGATCTTTTCATCATTTTAATTTCTGTTGTTACTTATAAAACTTAAACATTTCAATTATATTTTAAAACTCTTGAATATAAGCTTAAATACAAAAATTGAGAGATATTATATATTGAGAGAGGATGCTGAGAATCCTTGTATCCATAAAACAAGTTCCAGATGCTGACGATTTAAGAATAGATCCGATTACTAATAATCTCGTAAGGGAAGGGGTTCCAGCCGTTATTAACCCACCGGATTTACACGCAATTGAAGAAGGAATAAGAATTAAGGAAAGATATGGTGGTAAAGTCATCGTTATAACTATGGGACCTGCACAAGCTGAATCTGCACTAAGAGAAGCAATAGCAATGGGAGCGGATGAAGCGTATTTAATTACTGATAGGGCTATGGCTGGGGCAGATACTTGGGCTACTTCTTATACTCTCTATAAGGCGATAAAGAGAATTGGCGAGGCAGACGTATACTTGTTTGGAAGAAGGGCTGTAGACGGTGAAACAGAACAAGTAGGTCCTCAAACTGCTAAATGGCTAGGTATTCCAGTTGTGGGTTATGTAAGTAAAATTTCTGAAATATCAGAGGGAAGAGCTAGAGTATTAAGGACTACGGAAAACGAGGAAGAGGAGATAGAAGTGCAGTTACCTTCAGTTTTTACAGTTTTAGAGACCATAAATAAACCAAGGCAACCAACGTTAGAGAGTCTCATTAAGGCAAAACAAGCAAAAATTCCAAGGCTTAATAAAGACGATATAGGGGCTGAACCAAATAAGATTGGTTTAGCCGGATCACCGACAAGAGTAATTAAAGTTAACCCCCCACCTAAAACTAGGAAACCAGAAATTTATAGAGGAAATGACGCACCAGAATGGGTTTATGATAAGATAATTAAGTCTTTGAGGGAAACACAAGAGGTAAAATATGAATACGTTAAACCCGCCCCTAAATATAAGGCAAAGGGCGAAGTATGGGTATACATAGATCATGCAGAAAACGAGATTAATAGAGTCTCATTAGAAATAACTTCAGAAGGGAGAAAAATAGCCGATTCTATGGACACTAAACTTGCGGGAGTTATCATAGGAGATGAGGTTGAGGAATTAATTAAACAATCCTTTGAATTCGGTTTTGATAAAATCTATCATGTTAAAGTACCCTATGATATTTATACTAACGATGTTTATACTAGAGCTTTGTCAAAATTAGTAATAAAATATAAGCCTGAAGTACTTCTCTTTCCTGGAACTAAAAATGCTAGGGAACTTGCATCCACTACTGCAATAGAAGTAAATACGGGATTAATAGCGGATTGTGTAGAATTTGAGGTAGATGAAAAAGTAGGGTTACTTTCAATACGACCAGATTTCGGAGGAAAGGAAATGAGCACAATAATATGTCCAAATCATAGGCCAATAATGGTGACTGTTAGAGGAGGAGTTTTCTACCCCATTAAACTCCCTAAAGAGGGTAATGAAGTGATAACTGAAACTATTGAAGATACTTCAACTTCGTACAAAGTTATTAAGCATTCCAAATTAGAAAAACCTAATGTCCTAGCTGAGGCGGACGTGGTAATAGGGGTTGGGAGGGGGATAAAATCCCCAGAAAATATAAAATTAGCTGAAGAACTAGCTGAAGTATTACACGGCGTTGTTGGTGTTAGTAAACCTCTAGCTGATATGGGTTGGTATCCTAAAGAGAGACAAATAGGCCAAACCGGAACTACGATACGACCTAAACTTTATATAGCTTTAGGGATTTCTGGTGCAGTTCAACATTTAGTCGGTATTGCGGGGGCTAGAAGAATTATAGCGATAAACATAGACCCAGAAGCTCAAATCTTTAACAATTGTGATTACGGCGTAATAGGTGATTTATTCGAAATTGTGCCCGAATTGATAAAGATAATTAAGGAAAGGGGTGTGAAATTATGAAATTTGATGTGGTAGTTATAGGTGCTGGTCCGTCTGGTAGTATTGCGGCACTAAATTCAGCTAAAAAAGGATACAAGACGTTGCTCTTAGAGAGAGGACCAGAGCCCGGTGCCAAGAACGTTTCTGGTGCTATGATAAGGGAAAGTAGTATCTCACAGTTTATAGACACTGGGGGCTTGCCTTATGAAAGAACTGTTAAAAGAGTTAAATTGATCTTTAAATCTAAGAAGGGGAACTCTGTTGAGATTAAAGTATCTCCTAAGGGAGAAAGATTATATACGATCTCCAGGCTGAAGTTTGATAAATGGCTAGCACAAAAAGCCGAAGAGTCTGGAGCGTTATTAATAACTAAAACTACAGTGTTGGGTATTGAAGAAAATAAAGTTATAACTGAGAGAGGAGGAGTGGAGGCTGAATACATAATAATAAGTGAGGGGGCTAATGCTCTCTTGTCTATAAGTCAGGGTTTAAGGAGGGAATTAAAACCTGAAGAAACTGTGTTGGGAGTTAAAGAAGTTTACTCGTTAAATAAAGATGAGGTAAATAAAAGATTTAACTTAGAGGGGGATGACGGTGAAGCTTGGCGTATCATTTCAGATTCACCACTACCATGTGCTGGGTTTGTATACACCTACAAGGATTCTATAGCAATAGGTGTAGGCATACCCCTCAGCGAACTTAAAGATATTAAACCTTATGAATTCTTGGATTCTTACAAGGCCGACCTATCTGAAATAATTAAAGGATTCTCACTAAGAGAATACTCGGCTAAAATAATCCCAGAAAACGGATTTCCTTCTTTCAAAGCCTGTAATGATAGAGTTTACGTTACTGGGGATGCATTAGGCCTTGTTGATCCATTAACCTTTGACGGCATCGGTCCAGCAATTACCTCTGGATACTTAGCATCTGAAAACTTAGGACAATGTGAAAAATATGAGAGTTCCTTACTTCACGCTAAGGAAATTTCGAAAGTTATTAAATCAAGGCCATTGACTAAAGAATTGCTTAAGGAGGAGAACTTAAGCTTTTACGTAAACTTAATCGTGGACTTCTTTAATTACTGGTCAGAAGGTGATCTGTCCAAGTTATCATACTATAAGTCGTACTTAGGTAAGTTGTTAAAGCATATAACTCTAGGTCTTGGGGTGATAGGATGAGAATAGAAGAAAGGCTTTACACATTAAGGTATAAGAGGGATGAAGTACCACATTTAGTTATTAAAGATCAACAGAAATGTAAGGAATGCCACGAAAGATACGGAAATCCTTGTATAAATGTGTGCCCGGCAAACGTTTACTCTTTCGTTAATGGTAAGTTGGTAGTGTCTTATGAGAACTGTGTTGAATGTGGGGCTTGTAAAATAGTTTGTCCGTTTAATAACATTCTCTGGAAGTACCCGAGATATGGTCTTGGAATAGCGTTAAGATATGGATAAAAAGGTTTTCTTTTTTTAACATATCAAGTTTTTTAAGAGCAAAACTTAATATTTCATAATTTCATAAATTTATATATGATTGTAGGCCAGTTAATAAGTGAGAAAGGATTAATTTCTATGCCTCATAACTCGACAATAAGGGAAGTAGCAAAAATCATGACTGAAAACTCTATTAGTTCAGTGGTTCTGAAAGATGGGGACAAGATAGTTGGAATAATAACCGAGAGGGATATAGTAAGGGCCGTAAGTAAGGGGATAAATTATGATTCTCCCGCAATGGATATAGCGACAAAACAGATTATAAGAATAGATCACAATAAGAGTATATACGAGGCTTATGACTTAATGATGAGAAATAATATCAGGCATTTAGTAGTGGAAAAAGAAGGAAAATGTATAGGAGTGATCTCAATTAGGGATTTGACAAGGGCTCTATCGGTTATGTTAGCTGAGAGTATGAGTTACTAGAATAAGAGAAGAAATAACTCACTCCATGTTTTTTTAGTACCTTGAATATTATTTCTAATTGAACTTCATCAGTACCTTCACCAATTCTTGTCAACCTAACGTCCCTATAAGCCCTTTCAACCCTTGTACCTTTAGCGTACCCCATACCACCCATCAACTGTAACGCCTCATCTATTACCTCATTAGCTACCTTGGCTGAGAAAAACTTTAATACTGCTATCTTACCTTCATCAGAAATCACATCACTTATATTCCTTACTACGTCGAGTAGAAAACGCTTAGCTACAGTCAAATTAGCTATTATCTTACTGAGCCTCCATTGAATACCTTGCTTCTCAATTAATCTCGTACCAAAAACTCTCCTATTTTCTGCCCATTGTACTAACTCTTCAATAGCACCTTCCGCTAATCCTAAAGCTATTGAAGAAATTGCAATCCTCCCCACAAGTAGTGCGTATTTTATAATCTTCCAACCCCCATTAACCTCTCCTACTACCTCTTCTGCCTCACAATCGTTAATTTCTACTTCTGCAGTGCCAGTCCCTCTATTTCCCATCACCTCTATTTTATTAGTTTTTATGCATCGTGATCTAGGGACTAAAAACAACGTTATAGACTTAAAACCGTTATCACCAGTCTTCGCTGCTATTAAGAATATGTCTGCATAAAGACCTTGAGTAATCCACATCTTTTTACCCCTTATAATCCATTTACCATTAACCCTTTCAGCCCTCGTAGCCATTGACGCCACATCACTTCCACAACAAGGCTCGCTTAGTCCGAACGCACCTATAAGTTTGCCCTTTGCTAGTTCCTCAACTAGTTTCTTATTATCACTATAAACTCTTAAGGGCTCTACCACTAACTCTCCTTGTGCGTCTTGTATGAGGGCTAACGAACCGCTTACTTTCGCAGTTTCGCTTATAATCACAGCCATATCTTCCAAACTTAGTCCCTCATATAATGGAGCTAGAAAACCTTGTTCTCCCATTTTACTTACCAATTCTCTAGGGTACCAGTCTTCCCGGTCGATTCGCTCAGCTAATGGCTTTACTTCTCTGCTAACAAACTCCTTAATCGAGGAGAGTATTAGTTCGTTCATAAATAAAATAATGAATACATCCTAAAATAGGTAATTATTTAAAGTAAAGTATATAATAAGAATTGCAAATTATATTAGTATGAGTCAAGAGTTTTACGGATTAACTAAAATAAAGAGGCTAAGTGAGGAGGCATTCGAAAACCCAGAACGTTTTTGGGCAGAAAAGGTTAACTTAATTAGCTGGTTTAAAGAACCGCAAAAAGTACTTGAGGGTTCTCCCCCTTTTGATAAATGGTTTGTAGGTGGGTTAACTAATATTTGTTATAATGCGGTAGATAGACATTTAAAGGATAAAGCTGACAAGGTTGCGTTTTACTGGATAAATGAGAAGTTAGAGACAAGAAGTATTTCTTATAGAGATCTTTATTGTGAAGTTAACAGAGCCGCCTATGTTCTTAAGGAATTAGGTGTTAAGAAAGGTGATACAGTATCCCTCTTAATGCCCAGTATACCAGAGGCGGTCTATTTCTCACTAGCAGTACATAGACTTGGTGCAACGCTAGTTATCCATTATTTGGGACTGAGCAAACCTACATTAGCTTATAGGTTAAACGATTGTAATTCTAAAATCTTGGTAACAGTCTCTAAAACCTTTAGAAATGGTAACGAAATAAGGGTAAAAGATTTTGTTGATAAATTGTTGGATGAAGAGAAAACGCCGGTCGAAAAAGTGTTAGTTTTAGAAAGAGGGTATAAGGATTTTAACGTTAATAAAAGGGATATCGTATATGAGGAAGTAAAACCAAAAGGAAAGGTGGAAGTTAAACCAGAGCCAGTAGAGTCGAATGAACCATCAACGATCTATTATACTTCCGGGACAACCGGTAGGCCTAAGGGATTGTATCATAGTACAGCGGGGTATGTAATAGCCTTAAACTACGCGTTTAAATCCCTTTTAGGGCCTAGGGAGAATGACGTCTGGTGGACTATATCTGAACTCGGTTGGCCCGTATGGCCTATGGCTAATTTGTACACGATCCCGGTGATGGGACTAACTGGGGTACTTTATGAGGGTTACATAGGTTATAAGGCCGATATGTTCTCACGAATAGTTGAGAGATTCGGAGTAAATATAGTTTGGTCTTCAACAACCACCCTTTACACTCTAAAAAGTCTGGGCGAAGAGTCGATCAAATCTGGGGATACCTCAACGTTGAGGATAATACTCAATACGGGAGAGCCTTTAAACGTAGGAGCCTGGAAATGGTTAAGAGATAATCTACCACAAGTGTACATAGCTGACGCCTATTGGATGACCGAACACTTATTCCCAGTAGCTGCGACCCCCTTTGGAATAGCTGAAATCCCCTATAAGCCCGGCTCTGCGGGTATAAGAATGCCAGGGTCTAATTTCATGGTTGTCGATGACGAGGGTAACCCGCTACCACCTAAAAATAAAGGATATATAGTGTTAAAGCCCATCTCTCCAGCTTTAGCTAAAATGCATAATGACCCTAATGGTGAGAAGATACTCAAAACATATTGGTCTAGGTTTAAAGGAGTATTTTACACTGGGGATTATGGATACATAGACGAAGACGGTTATCTATACGTTTTAGGTAGAGCCGATGACGTAATTAAAGCTGGAGAGAGAATTGGGACTTTAGAAGTTGAAAGTATAGTAGTAAGCCACCCAGCTGTAGCTGAAGCAGCTGCAGTAGGTTATAAAAAAGAGAGTGGAGGAGAGGGAATTTTAGTTCTCGCAGTAACTAAAAAGGGTTACGCAGAGAGTGCCGAGTTGGCAAATAACATTAAAGAGTACTTAAGAAATAGTGGGTACATAGTAGACAAAGTAATATTTGTTAGAAGACTTCCTAAGACCAAGAGCGGAAAAATAATGAGGAGATTAATAAGGGCTATAGTTAACAATGAGGAAATAGGAGACGTTTCAACATTAGATGATATGAGCATCCTAGAGGAATTAAAATCTGCAATGAAACAAATGTGACAATATGAGTATTGATTTCCACTTCCACGCACCGATAAAGGAATTCTTAGATTTTTTAGGAGAATATGCCGACCCTACTTTACGTTATTTTAATTCAAAAATTGAGATAAAGGACATTAAACAAGTGCTGGACGAACTAGAAAGTAATGGGATTAAACAAGTTGTAATACTACCCATAGACTCTACCACATTTCTTGGTAGGAAGATCCCCAATGAGGTAGTGAAAAATATAAGGGATGATAGAGTGATTAAGTTTATCTCTATAGACCCACTAAAACAAAACGCAATTGATGAATTGAAAAACTTGATATCTGAAATAGAACCTAAAGGAATAAAATTACACCCTCAGCTTCAAGGTTTTCACCCTTTAGACGAAAGAGCTCAAAAACTATATGAAATAATTGATAGAAAGGAATTGACCGTAGTATTTCACACCGGCACTTCTGGGATAGGAGCTGGAGTTAGAAACAATATAAGACTTGATTACGGTAGACCAATATATTTTGATGAAATTGCTATAAGGTTTCCCAATTTGAAGATAGTTCTTGCTCATTTCGGCTGGCCGTGGACTGAGGAGGCAATAGCTATTGCAATTCATAAACCAAACGTGTACCTTGACTTATCGGGTTGGGCTCCTAAGTATATCCCCCAAGTAGTGTGGAATTACGCTAAGAGGTTTCCCGATAAGTTCCTTTTTGGCTCCGACTTCCCTCTAATAAGCCCTAAGAGGTGGTTAAGTGAATTCAACTCAATGAGTTTAGACGTTATCATAAAGAATAAAATCCTTTCAGAAAACGCTAGAAGAATACTCAATCTTTAATAAGGTAATATTTGTAGTCTAGGTTCTATTTCCTTAATTGTTTCAAAATCCTTATCATTAGACACTACAACTAACCCTCTCTGAACAGCAATAGCCGCTAACATTAAGTCTGTAATTCCTACGGGCTTTCCTATCTTTCTTAATCTAATCATCATCTCAAGTGCTAAAAGATACTCATCCTTAGTTGGATAGATTATAACTAGTTTACTACCGAATTTTAAGATCGGAGGGAACTCTATGACGTTAAAGATAGAGGTTATTAGATAATCTACCTCATCCATCTTAGAGCTTTTAAAAATGTTTATTAATGCATTTGTATCGTAGATTTTCTTCATAATTATTTCTCAATCACATGACAAATTAAAATATTAATGCATTTGTATCGTAGATTTTCTCTTTAATTCTTTCTGAAATTTGTCTTCACCTTGAGGCGGTTCTAGTACTAAATCCTCAATTCTTATTCCCAGTTTTTCCAACTCGTGCAACAACTCTTCCCCACTCCTAACACTTTCCAACTCATTAATTTTCTTTTCAATGGCTTGCCTAATCACTTCACTCCAATTTATTTCCTTATGTTTTTTCATTTTCTCATACAATTCATCTGGCACTTTCACAGTTATTACTTGCATAAGATATACTTGTATATACGAGTATATAAAAATCATTCGAGCTTATAACACTCATCAACTAGCAAATAAAACCTTTGTCTAGCATCTTCTAAGCAAGGCAATGTCTTTATTATTCCCCTCTCTTTAAGAACTCTTATAGCATACCTCAGAGTCCGAGTAGGCAAATTAGTTTCTCTTTGCAATTCGCTAAACTTCACAATCCTTTTATTTTCAAGAACTTTTAGCACTAATTTAGCTGAAGGAGGTAATTCCTCTATCATCAGTTTTATTATCAATTCCAATTTAGTTAAGGTTTTCGATGAGTGCAAATCATAGATTATCTTTAGCCTCTCTTATAGCTTTCAAAATGTTCACATATCCAGTACATCTACATATATTCCTAATACTTACCTTCAAACTCTCCTTATTTGCAGTAGGATCTATGTTTTTCAGATAGTCGTAAACCGTCATAAGAAAACCATGAGTACAATAACCGCATTGTGAAGCGAAGTTCTTTACAAAAGCTTCCTTTAATCTCTCACTATCCTTAACGCCTTTTATAGTCCTCACCTCATGTCCTACAGCTTGCACAGCTAAAATTAGACAAGACTTTACGGCATGGCCATTAATGAGGACTGTGCACGCACCACATTTACCTTCATCACAGCCCCTTCTAACTTCCTTAAAGCCGTTCTTTCTCAAGAAATCTAATAGAAGTGTCCTAGGTTCGACCAAGTCCTCCACCTTTATACCATTTACATTTAATTCAATCTTATAGACGTCTTCTGCCCTAAGGCCAATCCCACTCTTCCATGAGATTTCCACGTTTTCTTTGATAGGGATTTGCTTAAAGTCCTTGTAATTTCTTAGTAACTGAAGAGCTATTTTAAGTCTCGTATCTGAATCAGCATGAACATCACTTAACCTCTTCTCCCTTGAGTCAATCATCGCGTTTTCTATATCCTTGACGCTTTCACCCTCAAAGACTAAAGGTCTTTCGAAAACTCCTCCCACGCCAACTCTCAGCTTATTCTCTAGCTCAAGGACTGAAACTAAGGCAATGGGGTAAGCGGAACCGCCTTTTTTAAAAACTTTAAAGTAAAGTTTGCCCTTAATAGGTATTATTACTTCCTCTATTATTTCGTCTTCTCTCAATAGAGTAGTATATGGAGATACATAAAAATCTATAATTGGAACTACCCTACTCCCTCTTTTACTAACCAGTTTTACCTCAGCACCTAACACTAATAATGAGGGATAATAGTTAGCTGAAGGGTCTGCATTGGCTAATGATCCGCCTATAGTTCCCCTATTCCTTACTTGTAAATCTGCAATCGTTATTGCAGTACTCCTCAGAAATTCAACCTTTGATGCTATTTCATTATGGGTGGTTAAGGAGCCAATTCGTATAAAATTCCCTTCCCTTTTAATATAACGTAAATCTAACTCATTTATATCTACTAAAGTATCAATATTTGTTATTCTGAACTTAAGTAAAGGTAATAAGCTCTGCCCTCCTGCTATAGGCTTAGAATTACCTTCCTTAATTACTTCTAATGCTTCGCTTAAATCTTTAACCCTAATGTAATTTAAACTTCTAGGAATACCGAGTACAAACATTATAATTCCCTTAAGAGTTTTCTTGTTATGGGAATTTCGCTAATCCTTTTACCCAATAAATGAGAAATAGCGTTTGCAATTGCCGCAGGTGCACCCATTATAGGTCCTTCACCACCACCATAAGACTTTGAGGGTATATATTTAGAAGGTGTTTCAAAGTGAATGAATTTAACGTCTAGGTCTACTAAATCACCAAGGGTTAAGCTTTCATATGAGTCGAAAGTAGTAATTATTGGGTTTCCTCTTTCATCATATTCTAACTCTTCATACAATGCCATGTTAATTCCATGAACTATACCACCTATCATGATACCCTCTAGTATTTCTTTATTCAGAATCTTACCGGCATCATGAGCTACAACATATTTTATAACTTTTATTTCACCGTCCTCAATCTTAACTATAGCTAAATGAGCGTTTATACTATAGCCTAATGAGGAATTTATCTTATCCCTATCCGGTGGTCTTAAAAGGGGAGAATAGAAGTAACCAGTAACTGTAAGTGCTTCTTTAGGGTTAAACTGTGAGGGATCCCAATTATATGCTGACACTAGCTTCTTAATATCCACGTATTTGTCTGGATTGTTTTTATCATAAAACTTACCATTACTGAACTCGACCTCTTCGCATTCTAAGTACTTCTTTGCCAGAACTTTTAACCTTTCTTTCATTTTTTCAATTGCATCGAGTAGTGCACTAATGACTATTGGTGCAAATCTACTCGAATAACTCCCACTTGCTATATTCCATGGTAACTCAGTATCTACTACATTTACTACTTTTACATCTTTAATACCCAGCTCTTCATTAACGATTTGAGTTACAGTAGTCTCATGACCCAGACCCTCATTAGTACCGTTTATAAATACGGTCGCACTACCGTCTGGGTTAAGGGTTAAAGTAACGTATTCAGCTGAGGCAGAATGTGGGTATTTCCTATTTTCGCTTGCCAGATCAACATAAGCTAAATTAGTCCCGGAGGGTTCGACAAAAACAGCTATCCCAACACCTACTTGTTTAACGCTTTTCCACTTCTCATATTCTTCTTTAATCTGTAAAACCACTCTCTCGTATTCCTGTTCTGGGTAAAGACCACCACTAACCGTCTCATAAAATTTCTGTCCGTTAGTTTCTTTATTAAACTCACGGATTAAATTCCTTAATCTTAGTTCTAAAGGATCAATTTTCAGTTCATCAGCTAAACGATCTATTGCAGTTTCCAATGCGAAATAAAACGGAGGAGCCCCATAACCTCTATTTAAACCAGTAGGAGATTTGTTGGTTAAAACTACTCTGTAATGAGCTTCTATTGCCCTTATATCGTAAGCTCCGTTAAGGTTACCTTGTACTCTAAACAAAGCTCCAGGCTCCGGTGGTCTTACATAAGCTCCGACATCCTCTATGAAATCTAACTTCAAACCTAATATCTTACCATCCTTAGTAGAGTAAACTGTTACAGTACCTCGTCTCTCAGCTCCAGCATTACTTGCGATAAAGTGCTCCGTCCTACTCTCATTCCATCTAACAGGTTTCCCTATTAATTTTGACGCTGCCGAGACAAGAACGATATAAGGGTAAAGGGAATATTTTATACCGAAACTACCACCTATATCTTTGGGACTTCTGAGCTTAATCTTGTTTATAGGTAAATTTAACGCCCTACTAATGAAATATACTTGTAGCATAGGCCCTTGAATATTGGCCCAAACATTAAGCTCATCAGTATAGGAAGCCAGTACACCGAAAGTCTCTAAAGGCATAGCTGAATGCCTTCCAAATTTAAAGGGATGAGTAACAATAACTTCCGCTCTGGAGAAGAGTGACGGATTACCAAAGGACATGTGCTTATCCATTACAACGTTAGTACCAGCTTCTTCATGAATTAAGATCTCATCCTTGATAGCTTGCTCAATAGTGACAACCGGTTCTAACTCCTCAAAGTCTACACTAACATAATCAAGTAAGTCTATTGCTTTATAGGGGTCTTTAGCTAAAACTAAGACTATCGGCTCTCCTACGAAACGTACCTTTCTTTTAGCAAAAGGAAAATAATCTACTCTCTTATCTACAGTCGTGGGAAAAGGGTTAATTATAACTCTTTCCAGTTCATTCGGAGTTAAAGCAATCCCACCATGGTTTTTAACTTCACTAACATCAATTCTCTTAATAATACCGTGAGCTACTGGGCTCCTATAAATTGCCATATAAAGTGTTCCGGGCAAATCTGGTATATCGGCTATGTATTCGCAATCTCCGTTTACCGCTCTTTCGCCTTCTATATACATGAGTAAAAATTCGGGCAGATACTAATAAAGAATGTTTAAAAACATAATCAATTATGGTTATTTTATTCTTCAATCATGTAATTGTTTTTTACTTAGTTATGGTGAAATATATTTTTATTGTTCGGCGTAGAACTTTAGCTTATGAAGAGACAATTTGAAGGATTAATAAAAGGAAGGTATACAATAGATGGGGCTGGAGTAAGACTTTATAGAGTATTTGGAGGAATGGAAACTGTAGAGCTAACTGACCCATTCTTATTACTCGACTTTTTCGGATCTGAAAATAAGGAAGACTATATTGCCGGGTTTCCGTGGCATCCTCATAGGGGCATAGAAACAGTCACATTATTATACAAGGGTAAGGTGGAACATGAAGACAGTGAAGGAAATAAAGGTGTGTTATATCCCGGTCAATCGCAATGGATGACCGCTGGAAGCGGTATCTTCCATCAAGAGATGCCAAGACCACTAGAGAAAGAAGAAATACTCAAATATCCGCAGAGCCCTGAAACAGTTAGCGGGTTACAATTATGGATAAACTTGCCAGCGAATATGAAAATGACTGATCCCGTTTACAGAGATGTTAAAGAAATACCTAAAGAGAGATTCGATTTCGGAGAAGTTCAAGTACTGGCTGGAAACTTTATGGGGATTGAGGGACCAGTTAGGGTTAAGAGCCCAATTGATCCAACATACCTCGATATAAAATTAAATGGCGAAGCTAACCTTAAATTTAAAAACGGGTACACGGTTTTACTATACGTAGTAGAAGGCAAAGTAAGACCGCAATTCTCAACACCGACAATAGAAAACGGAAATTTAGTAGTGTATAGTAGAGAAGGCGAAGAGATAACTATTTCTGGAAAGGGCAGAGTTATAATACTTTCTGGGAGACCACTCCATGAACCAGTAGTATGGTACGGGCCAATAGTTATGAATACTGAGGAACAAATTCTAGAGGCTCTTAGAGATCTAAGGAGAGGAACTTTTGTAAGAAAGACAGCTACTTTTGAATAACCCCTCATCATAATAAACATATGGATTACGAGGACTTATTTAAGTTAAAACCCGTTTTAGATTACGATGTAAGTAATGATGACAAGTTGGCATATATCTCGCTTGAAAATAAACCTACACTATACGTAGAAGGTAGTAGAGTAGAAATGCCTTATGAACCAGAGGAAGTAAAATGGAATGGGAGTAGAGTTCTAGTAAGTGTGGACAAAGAGGGAAGTGAGAGGAGAAGTATTTACCTATATGACGGAGGTAAAATAGATAAGATACTAGAGGATGAGCATGACAATTTTAATCCTACTTTCGTAAAAGAGGGGTTACTATTCATATCTAATAGGGATGGAAAAACACTTCACCTTTATTTTTATGACGGTAAAAGTATAGTAAAATTAAGTAAAGGAGAGGAACCAGTAGAGTCCTATTGTGTATTAAATGATGAATTAATAGTATATTCACAAGGTATTTATGATAATGATGTTCACGTAATAAATCTTAATGGAGATATAATAACTAAAATCTCTTATCGTGATAGCGAGCAACTAGTACCAGAACAGTGTAAGCATAAAGACGGTTTTCTTTTCTTGTCCAATCATACTAATTATTATTCCCTTTACTATTACGATTTAAAAAGAGGTGAAGCTAGCCTTCTAGCTGAGGAGAACGAAGCTGAAATCTATGAGGCGGTGCCATATAACCCTTTAGCTTACGCCTACTTAAAAGAGGGAAGAAGTTACCTTAAGATTAATGAAAGAGTTATTGAAGGAGGATTTATACACTCTCTGAAAACAACGAACTCCTCACTTTACTTTATTATGTCAACGTATGATAGGGAAGACGATCTATACAAATACGACGGGAATGTTAAAAGACTTACCGACTCAATGAGCGGTATTTCTGGAGAGTTCGTTAAACCAACGCCGATATATTATGAATCACAAGGTGTGAGAATTCATGTGTTCCTATATTCTAGGGGTAGAGAGGATAAAGGAGTAGTTTATATTCACGGCGGACCCGATTGGTTATGCTCAGATTGGTTTAATCCTACTATTCAACTTCTAGTGAATAAAGGATTTAAGGTTATATGTCCTAACTATCGCGGTTCTATAGGATTCGGTAGGAAATTTAACCACTTAAACGATAAGGATTTAGGGGGTGGTGACTTAATTGACGTTATCAATTCAGCTAAAATTCTCGGCACTAAAAAGGTTGCAATAACTGGCGGAAGTTATGGAGGCTACCTTACTATGATGGCTATTACGAAATTCCCAGAAAATTGGTGTAGTGCAGTCGCAATAGTACCTTTTGTTAATTGGTTCACTGAGAAACAATTTGAGAGGGAAGTCCTCAAGCAATATGATGAGGTAAAGATAGGGAATGATGAGAAGTTGTTGAAGGAGAGGTCACCTATATTTTTTATTCAAAATGTGAAAGCACCGTTGCTGATTTTAGCTGGAGAAAATGATCCTAGGTGCCCTGCTGAGGAAACTTTACAAGTTGTAGAAGAGCTTAAAAGATTAGGGAGGGAGGTTAAATATAAGATCTATAAAGGTGAGGGCCACGGGTTTGTAAAGAGGGAGAATTATGTGGATTCGATAAAGGAAACGGTTGAATTTATAGTAAATAATTGTGAATGATGAGAGCCCGCCACTTTGAACGGTGATTGTAGTAGGCCTTTCTGATAAGCTTCATTTTCGATTACGAGAAAATATTTATAACCCTTTTACTAATGAAAGATGAAAATTATGAGTGAAGTTAAGAAAGCTATGATCTTGGGTTCGTTGAGCGGCACATTAAGCTTTTTCCTATTCTTAACACTCGATTTATTGTTCTTCTTATACGGTCCAGGGTGGTGGTTTAACTTAGTCGACTTACTCATATTACCAGTACTTATAAGCTTACTGACATCCGTAATTTTAGGAAATAAATTTTCATTTAAGGGAAAAATTTACGTAATATTATCATCATTTTTAGTGTCAGGCATAGGAGCCGTAATAATTTTCTTAGTACTATTACACATACATGAAATGTTATAGGATAAAAGTAAGTTTATAAGTTACTTAATTCAAAAATAATGTTAATGGCAGAGGTAATTAGAAAAGTAGATGAGGCAAAATGGGGTAAAGCACATTGGAATCTGTTCATCTCTCTTAGCCTCGGCTATTTCATGTGGGGAATAGTAGCTTCTATAGCACCTCTCTCTTACTCCTTGGTAAAAGGAAACGTAATATATTTGGCTTTACCGGCGCTATTCCCTCTTATTGGTACCCTCCTCTTACCTTACTTTTCAGATGTGAGAATGGGAAGGAAAACGACGTTCTTTATAACTTTATCCTTGTACATTACTGGTGCCATAATAGTATCTTTAGTAGCCTATTATGTTAAACCCAGCTCGTTTGTTTATATACCGTTAATATTGCTAGGACTATTGTTAGCTTATGTAGGAGTTGAAGGAGAAGTACCAACAGGTTTATCGTATATAGCAGAGAACTTCCCGTTAAAGTGGAGAGAAAGAATGCTAGTGTTAATCCCTAATTTTGACAATATAGGAATAACTGTAGCCTCACTAATAAGTATTATAGCTTATACGTTTACCCAATCCACAGTTTTCGTATTACTCTCTCTGGGAATTTTTGCAATAATAGTAGGGGTAGTGATTCTTTTAATAAGACTTTCAATGCCGGAATCAATAAGGTGGTTGATCGCACATAATAAGACTGAAGAAGTTAGGAAAAACATAAGGATTCTAGTCAAGGATGAGGAAAAAATAAAGGAGGAAAAAATTACTTCCACTATACCTTTACCTCTAAGATATGTTTTCTTAGTGTTAATAGGAGTATCACAATATCTTACATTCGGATTAATGGCTTATATCGTAGCTGATTACTATTTTCCACAGAACGTAATACCAGTAATAATCTTCGTAGCCGGATTAGCTACTTCTTTAGCGGGATTATTAGCTACTTACTTAGTTAGCTTTGTAAGAACAAGAGTTTTTACTCTTATCTCGTACTTAGGTGGTACTGTGACAATGATACCGATCCTACTCCTAGTGATTTTCGTTAATAAAGTTTATGGCGTGTACCTTATACTATTTTATTTACTACTCTCATTAAACATGCTCTTTAGCGAGTTCGGTTGGGCAGTTAGGACAATCCTTGAACCCCTTTTATTCCCTACGGAGAGGAGAGCATTCTTAATAGGTCTTGTAAGAGCTGTACCAATAATCTCTTACTCGATTTCTACTTATTTAACTTCAGCCTTTACTCTTGAAGAGACTATAATTTACAATTTAATCCTCTGGGGTATAGGTGGTTTCGCTTCGGTCTGGTGGTTCTTTAAAGGTTATGATACAAATAATGTGCCAGTAGAGTACACTGCTTCAGACAAATCCCTTCTCAATCAAACCTAATCCGATTTTTTCCCATTCCTTTCTCCTACTTAGAAACAATATAACTAAAAAGGACAAAAAACCGTAAATAAGTGAAGAAACTATTGTTATCCCAGAAACTGAAGTTGTGCCAATACAAAGGTAATCAACAAATATGACTAAAAGCATACCGCTACCAGCCCTATAGTTATAAACCTCACCCCTAAATTGAATGGGGTTATATTTACTAGATATATATGATGTGAGGAAATAGCCTAAGGAAACACCGAAAAATAGTGCTAAACCCATGGAGAGGGCTCCTAAAAAATAATCAGTAACTAAGAAGGGGAGTGAGAGTAACCCGGTCTGAAGAGTTTTAATCAACACTTTTCTTGATAAATATGTACCTATATCCAATGAAATGAACGTTATCCAAGGTCTTTCTTGCGATAACGAATAAATTCCAGTAGTTGAAAGAAATGCTAAAACTAAGACATTGGGTGCGATAATACCATTATATTCTACTGGGTTAATAATTTTCACTAACGAATAATATAGTAACGCTAAGAGTGAGGAGATAGTAAAAGCCTTATAGAAGGGAGTTACATAAAAGAATAATCTCCTACCAGAAAATGCAGAACCATAACCCCAAACAAACTCATAATACCTTAGATAGAATGACTTTATGAAATCGATACCCCCTCTAAAATCACCCTTAATAATTGTAGTCGTTAACGATTTTGAAGGAACGCTTAAATGCAAATCTGGTTTACGGAAAGAGAGATATAATACTGGAATAGAGTAAAGAAAAGACGAAAGAGACCCGTAAATTACTTTACCGAATAACAAAGCTGTAGGAGAGTAATAGACGTGTAGAAACGGAAGCCAAACTAATATTATTGTAGGTATTATAACGTAAACTTTTTTCCTTATCAAAGATAATGAGCTGACAGAAATTCCAAAGATTACAAAGGAAAGTGTAGAGATTATAGAATAGGGAAAAGTGTATAAGAATAGGAAAATTAAACTCAGAGAAACAAAAAATAATCCTCCTATCAACGCGCTTGCTATTAAATAAAGTATAGAGATAGTCTCTTTCTTCAAAGGAGCTACTAAAAGGAAGTCGTAATCCGCCTTCTGAACTACTGATGAAAAGACGCTAAATATGGAGAAAAATGTTACGAATTCCGCTGTAGTAGTCCTTAAATTCACGATTATTAAGTTTAGGGGAAGAATTTTAAGGATTGAAAGATAGGCAATTGAAATAAAAACTGAGAAAACTATCGTCATTATAAGAAATGTTCTAGTAAACCTAGAAAGTAAAAAATATTTTAAAATAACTATCCATCTCATAATAGGTCTAATACTTCTGATATTGAGATAGGTTGTGAGGATATTATAACAACTCCTTTAACTCCTTCACTAATGCCAGACATTACGTATAATTCTTCCTTGTAATAAGTAATATTTAAAGAATAGACTATTGCATCCGAAGAGCTATAGACTACATTTCCCTCCACTGTTAAGTTATTGGTCTCGAATAGTATAAATTTAAACATATGTTCTATTTCTGTAAAGTTTGCTTTTCCAGTAAAATTAAGTATAATATTACCGTCTTTGTAATACATAGTTATGTTTAGGCGCCTATAGTAGCCTTCAGCAATAATGCCTTTAACCGGAGTCGGTAATATCTTGTTGGACTCATACTCATAAATAGTAATATTTATAGCCTCTTTTGTACTAGAATTAGTATGGGTGAAGTATAAGAATTTACCGTCAAATCCGATAACAGTCTTATGTTTGTAATAATAAATCAAATTATGATATGAACCTTGTTTAAAACCGTGTTGGACGAGGGTTGAGTTTATTTCATAAAATATAGCACTAGCCTCTGGCCCTATGAGTTGAATATAACCAGTTATAGCTCTAGTATTATTTAATTCTATTGAATAAATCACACCTTCACCTATAGCTGAAGAAATATTTGAAATACTACTCGTATTAATATAATTATTTGCAAACGTTAGCAGATAAGACACATTATATATGTAGACCTTACCCAAAATCTTAGGATTAAGCGTATTGATGTCAGCACTTGAATTAGAAGCCTTTAAAAGGGTTACTGAAGATATTGTAATAACGATTATACCAATGAGAACTATTGAGAGAAATAATATCTTCTTTGTTTTAATCATATCCTCTAATTCCCCTACTTAAATAAAAAACTTTTCACTAAATGTTGGAAAACGCTTAAATCTTAACTTTTGAAAAAGTGAAATTGTAATGAAATTCCCCCAAAGTTTACTTAATGAACTTGATAAACTAGGCATTGACGAAGCTGATATTACAGAACTTATCTTACAATACTTTAAATTGGACAAGGATATAAAGGTTAAAATCTACAAGGAACTAAGTAATACACTTTTGTCCCAAGTATGTAACCTAATAAAAAATGGAGAATTAGACAATGCTAAGTTAAAACTCTGTAAATCAATAGAGTTGTATATAAGGTCAATATCTTTAGAGAGAGGAATTGAGGAAGCTGAAAAGTTGGAAAAGTATGGTAAATGGACGCCCTCAAATATTGAAGTAATTGCCAAATCAATAGGTGATGAACACTTTAAGCTCTTAAATGAAGCGTATTCCCTCTATGAAAAGGATGTTACGAAGGAGGAATTAATTAATTATGTTAATAGGGTTAGAAATATCATGAGATGATAGATGGAGTAGAGGTAAAAGAAGGCGAGGAAAGGGAGGATTTTGTAGGGTTTAAAGTTAGACCGAAACTGATAGCTTACCCTAGAAGCGAAGATGATGTTATAAAAATCGTTAATTTCGCAAGGGAGAAAAAGATACCTATAGTCCCTTGGGGTGCTGGGACTAGCTTAGCAGGTCACTTAGAATGTGACGGTTGTATATTAGTCGATATGAAATATATGGATAAGATCATAGAAATAAATGACATAGACTGGTATGTAAGGACACAACCCGCAGTAAACCTTGAAAAGTTGAACAAAGAATTGGAAAAGAAGGGCTTTTTCTTACCGCCAGATCCAGCTAGCTTCTTCTTATGTACAGTAGGAGGGGCAACAGCTAACGCGTCAGGCGGGATGAGGGGGGTCAAGTATGGTACTTTTAAAGACTGGGTTTTAGCACTGAGAGTAGTCCTACCCAACGGCAAAGCAGTGACCATAGGAAGGCCATTGCGAAAGGACAGAGGAGGTTATGATTTAGTTCACTTATTCGTGGGAAGTGAAGGAACTCTGGGTATAATTACTGAAATATGGTTTAGAATAACGCCTTTACCAAAAAGGAAAATATATACAGTTTTAGTTTACGTTGACAGTTTAGAGGAGGCTAGCGATTTCGTAGTGAGAATTAGGAAAAGCGGAATTTTACCCGAGGTTGCCGAATTCATAGACGATCAAGTAATAAAAGCCTTGAATAGGCAATTGAACGCTAATTTGGAGGAAAGTAATGGTGGGGCTTTTATAGTTTCGGTTGAGGATTATTTGCTCGACGATCTGAAGAGGGTAATTGAGGGGAAGAAGTATATAATTGCTGAAGGTGAGGAAGCAGAGAGAATATACTCAATTAGGGCTCAATCAGCTTTAGCTTTGAGGGCTGAGTCAAAGTACATGTTCGTTGAGGACATTGTTGTCCCTGTGTCTAAATTGAATGAGGCAATTAAGAAGCTTAGGGAATTAGAGAAAAAATACAATATAAGAATGCCGATAATAGCTCATATAGGCGATGGTAACTTACACCCTAACATTATGCTTAATGATTTAAGTATAGCAGAAAAGGTCTTTGAGGAAGTAGCTAGAATAGCAATTGAACTAGGCGGTTCAATTTCCGGTGAGCACGGTATAGGAGTACAGAAGGCTAAGCTTCTGGCAGAGCAAATAACTAGACTGAACGGGGATGATGTACTAAAGATTATGAAAGGTATAAAAGATTTAATAGACCCATACCATATAATGAACCCTAATAAATACGTCGAGTTAGCTTATAAGGTGGCAAATGATGAGGGCGTTATTCCCAGGTAGGTTTCAGCCATTCCACTTAGGGCATTTAGCGGCAGTAGAATGGTTGCTCGATAAATATAACGAGGTAATAATACTTATCGGAAGCGGACAAGAGAGTCATACGATTTATAACCCATTTACTGCTGGAGAAAGGCTATTAATGATTAAAGAGGGGTTAAAAGAATATAATGTAGATTTCACCAGAATTATCTTATTCCCCATAATGGAATCGTTTACGAGCAAGAACTGGATTAGAACCGTGGAACTCTATTCACCAAAATTCGATATTGTAGTAAGTGGGAATCCGTTAGTTTATACGGTAGCTAAAGAGGCTGGTTACCTTACTGATATAGTCCCAATGTTTAATAGGGATATATACAATGCCACGAGAATTAGGAAGATGATATATGAAGGAGATGAAAAATGGGCTAATCTAGTGCCAAAAAGCGTGTATAATTTTATAAAAGAGATTGAGGGGGATAAGAGGATAAGAGAGGTATCGAAAAACGATTACTAAAAAACGAAATCCCGATCTCCTCTTCAATTGATCCTCTATTTGCCACTTTAATTAAATAAGCTGTTTGGAGCTATGTAATATTAGAATACTGACCTTTTAAACCTTCAATTATTAAATTCTTTACTGCTTCAGCAACGTTATCCCAACTCGAATGAAGTTTTAGAAATTGCAGCAGTTTCTCGTCGTTCATGAAATCCTCGATCTGTTTTTCCGACATTTTAAGAATCTTAATAGCCTCTCTGGCCAACTCTTCTTTGTCAAATTCCCTAACTATTCTAACTTGTTCCAGCTCTCCGTATACACTCCTTATAGCTGGAATGTCATATGCTACTACCGGTGTCCCTAGGGCTAAAGCCTCTAAGACTACTAGCGAAAAACCGTCAACGTGAGACGGGTAAATAAGAAGCTTAGCTTTAGAGGCTATTTCATAGAGCTTTTCTCTATCAACAAATCCCAGATATTCAACGTCTAACCCATATTTTTTAGCCTTCTTAAAGAATAATTTTTTATTATATTCATCGAAAAACTTACCCATTATTATTAGCTTAGGTTTTATCTCTCTATACACGATTTTTAGAATATCTGGCAATTCGAGGAATCCCTTATCTTGGTTTAACCTACTCCAAAAAGCAATATATTCCTCTTTTCCCCTTCCCCGATATTTTAAAAGGGAAGGATCAAACGCGTTACCCGGTTTCAAAACTTTTCCCTTTAAACCACTTTCAACCAAAGCAGCTGCACTTACTGCACCTATGAAAGTTGGGGGTTGTCTTTTTAATAATGATTTATGTTTAGGTTTTGCTACTAACTCGTTATAAAGGAAACGTGTGTAAAAACCTTTACCTGTTGAAGGATTAAACTTATAGAACTTAATAAGTCTACGCAAGTACTTGAAAGAATTCGCATAGAAGGGAGGCTCATGAAATGTTATCCCAAATTTTTTCCCGAAGTAAAATATATCAAAACTTCTATGATCTGGTTCATAAAGAACATCGATTTCTTTCACATTAAATACCTTTACATAATCCTTAACGTTAACTTTCTTAAATTTCTCGTAATTATCTAAGATTTCGTAAAATTCACCAGCTACCTTAATCCCCAATCTTTCAATTTCTTTAACCCTCTTCTCCAAAACCTCTTTACTCCATCTAAGTGAATTTGAAGAGGGAATATATACAATATCAAAATACTTCCTTAAACGTATTGTAACCTCGTAAGCGTGAACGCTTCCGCCTCCAGCAAAGGAAGGTGATAAAAAATTATCATATACGATTCCTATTTTCATTCAAAGTTTATAAACAATGTGAGGATTTAAAGTTAAACGTGGATTTAGAAAAACTCTTGAATTGTAGTTTATGTCCTAGGCTGAGACTGTACGCATCTTCTATTACCCCTCCCCCTAGGTTTAAGGGATGGAATTATTGGAGTAAACCGGTTCCAGGATTTGGAGACCCTAATGCTGAAATTATGATATTAGGTTTGGCACCAGCAGCACACGGAGGAAATAGAACCGGTAGAGCTTTTACCGGTGATGAGTCTGGTAAATGGGTTATAAGAGGATTATATGAACTGGGTTTAGCGAATAAGCCAGAAAGTGTGAGTAAGGGTGATGGGCTTCAGGTTTATCATGTTTACATAACTAATGCAGTAAAATGTGTTCCACCAAAGAATAAGCCTAGTAGGGAGGAAATAAAAAACTGTTCTCATTGGTTAATTGAGGAAATTAAGGAGTTAAAAAAGTTAAAAGTGATAGTTGCTTTAGGCAAAATTGCGTTTGATTCTGTTTGTAAAATTTATGGGGTAAAAGCTAAATTTGAACACGGCAAGATCATTAGGCTCCCTGATGGAAAATATCTGATATCAAGTTACCACGTAAGTGCTCAAAACACTAGAACCGGTAGGCTTACGTGGGAGGGATGGCTTAATGTCCTTAAGGCTGCGGTTGAATTTGCTAATATTGAGGAAAAGTAAAATACCAGTTACTGAACTTAAAATTATGAAATTTTGCCCTAAATGTGGTTCAGCGCTTTTACCCAAGGGTAAGTACTCCGTTTGTCCAAAGTGTGGTTATAAGGACGAGAAGGAAAAGATAGTGTTTACACAAACTCTCGATCACTCTCATGACAAGACCATTGTAGCTGATGGTAGGAGAATTGGTAAAAGTAATTTAGCCCTAAGTTTATGCCCTAAATGCGGAAACGCAGTTGTTTTTAAGATCGGAAAGAACTTATATAAATGTAAAGCATGTGGTTACGTTTTTAAATTGTGATGAGATCGCCAGTATATGATTGGTGATTTAACCTGGCCTTCCTGATCATAATACTCTAATAATTTCACTTATAGACGTTAGGACAAAAACGCTTCCTAAAAACATATAGATTTGAGAACTTTTCATCATATTAGCAATCTTTGCAAAGAAATAGCCAGAGATTAATGCAATAAGCCCTATGATTAGTGACGCGATAACATCAGCCTTTCCAGCAATGATGTATGCTATCGAACCGCTAGTCGCTGAAAATAACATTGCTAATGTCGCAGACCCTATCATCCTCTTAATATCCATAAATGGGAACAATAACATCATAACCGCAATAAACATTATTCCCCCGCTTGCCCCTAAAGTCCCAGTAACGTTACCTATAACGAATGCTAATAAAATTGCTAAAACTTTGGCAACCCCTTCCCCAACTTTAATACTTCTTAATTGGAGCCTTGGATTTTTTGACCTCTTAAAGGAAATATAAGCCATATAAGATGTAAAAAAGACAAAGGCAATTTCTAAGGCTTTCTCCGGTACTATAAACGCTATATGAGCACCAGTTTGTGCACCAATTATAGCACCCACTGCAAGCAAAGTTGCTAACTTCAGATCTACATTACCATATCTGAAGTATACTACAATTACCGAAATTGTGGTTATAACATCAACAAGTAAACTACTCCCTATAGATTCTTGAAAGGTAAGCCCTAAATAAGATAATGCGGGGACAACTATGAGAACACCACTAGAGCCGGTAATACCAGTCAAGGCACCTACAGCAATCCCTATTAAAACAAGGATGTAAGGGTTGATCATAAGGTAGGGGAGAGGGTTAAGATAAAAAATTTATCTCAGGATCCGGGCCTTTAATCACCTATCATAATCGGTCAAGGTCATCATAGGCTTAAATACTTCCACGAGAGAACTATACCAATTGCTGACAATATTATTGCAAATATCCCTAAGTATGTAAAGTCTATTAGATAGTTCGTGTTTATCCCTAATAAAAGCCCCCTCACTACCGCATTAGAATATGTTAATGGGTTAATTAAAGCTATAGGTTTTAACCAGTAAGGCATAGACTTAATGGGATAAAATGCGTTACTTGTGAACAGTAGCGGTAAATTCAGTAAGTTCATGATAGCCATCTGTGACTGCCATGATGAAGCCCTTATGGCGAGCAATAGAAATAATGAAGAGAGCCCGAAAGACATTAGGAATAGCGCACCATAGGCACCTAGGAAGTCTAAAGCGTTTATGCCAGGTTGGAATGACATACCTAGAAGTGTAGCAACTGCTAGGACTATAGTTGCTTGAACCAAAGACCTAATTACGGATGATATTACTTTACTTAATATTATATTACCCCTAGGTACTGGAGTTGTTAATAGTCTATCCAATACGCCGAGCCTTCTGTCCCACACCATAGACATTCCGCTTTGCATTGAGGTAAATAGGACTATAAATGACAGCATACCCGCGGCCAGATAAGAAAAGTAATCTGTAGTACCAAAGGTTTGTTTAAGTATCTCTTGCCCTATCTCATCGATCACTTGTTTAGGTATCACTAATCCGGGGATTTCAATTGACATGCCAGAGAACAACGATTGTAAGTTCATTGCTTTTCCGAATAGTGAGATCCAAAATATCGGTTGGACTATTGAGAGTAAGAGTATTGTAGGAGCCTTATACCACTTCTTTAACTCCCTATTCGTTAGTGTCCACAGACCGTGAAAAACAGACCTACTAACCCTTTCTTCTCGTTCCATCAACCCCCTCTCGCCCTCCTTAAAGTTCTTCTTAACGCGAATATCTCTTGTGAATCACCTTCTTCATCCCTCATTTTCTTCCCAGTAATCTCCATATAAACCTCGTCCATGGTAGGCTGGGTTATTGACATCCTTGAAACCTTTATGCTGTTTTTTAGAAGCAATTCCAGAAGTTTAGGCGCCACCTCATCACCGTTCTTAACTTTTACAACAAGCGACGAGTCTACAATTCTTGAGTCTATAACTTCTTGACACGTGGAAATTATTTTTTGTGCCAACTCATTATTAGAGGTTTCTAAAGTTATTATATCACCTCCAATTCTCTCCTTGAGCTCTTTAGGACTTCCTATAGCCATTATCTTACCGTGATCAATTATAGCTATTCTATCAGCGTATAGATCAGCTTCTTCCAGATAATGTGTTGTAACGAAAATCGTCATATTATACTCCTTTTTCAACTTCATTATATAATCCCAAATAGCAGCCCTAGTTTGCGCATCTAAGCCCACAGTTGGTTCATCTAAGAATAACACTTTAGGTCTACTTATTAACGACATAGCTATTTCCAATCTCCTCCTCATTCCACCCGAATAATACTGCACTTTCCTATTTGCGGCAAACGATAACTCCACCATATCAAGTAACTCTTTAGCCCTTTCCTTTGCTGTGCTCCATGGAATTCCATATAACCCGGCCATCATCATCATGTTTTCCCAACCCGTTAGATCCTCATCCGCAGTATATTCTTGTGGAACAACTCCAATCGACTGCCTAACTTTCGCGGGTTCTTTTATAACGTCATAACCGTTAACTATTGCAGTACCCTCAGTAGGCTTGAGCACTGTAGTGAGCATTTTTATAGTAGTAGATTTTCCAGCACCGTTAGGGCCTAAAAAGCCAAATATTTCGCCTTCATATACCTCAAAGTTAATATGGTCTACGGCAACAACTTTTCCAAAGACTTTAGTGAGGTTGATCGCCTTTATTGAGACTTCACGCATTTTCCACCACCTTTCTGATCTTATTTAAAGCAGACATTATTCTTTCTTTGAATTGAATAACTTGTTCTCTTGGAGCTTCATTAAAGAAATTAGCTAAACCCTCCAATTCTTCTATTGCATCTTCTATATTAGACCTTCGGTTCAATGGAAATATACTTTCTAATTCCTTTATACCCTTCTGAGTGATTACGTATTTATCTTCTTCGCCCTTTACTACTACTCCATCCTCCACCATTTTATTAAGTAATGGGTATACAGATCCAGGCGATGGTCTCCACCATCCCCACGTCATTTTATAAATATCATCTATTATGTCAATTCCCTTCCTTGGTGATTGGTAAAGTAGCCATAAGATCATTAATCTCAGTCTACCTTTCTGCCTTAATAGTAATTCACTCATAATTTCGAAACCGATAGTATAAAATTTAAATTTTTCGAAACCGATAGTAGATATATCTCTTTATGTATTTTATCAAGATAATATAGCTATCCTTGCTGTTCATATTAACTATGAAGAGAAGGAGAAAAGATAATTGAGAAAAATAAAATATGTGTAACAAGTATAAAAAAAGTTTATCTTGAGAAAATATTATATTTTATTACTCACTTATTTCTTTTGCCCTCCTGATTGCCCAGATTGTTGCTGGCCAGACTCCTTCTTTTTCTTTGCCATACCAGATCTAATTAAATTTAGATTTTAACTGGTTATTAAGCAATACTAACATAAAACTTGATAAATATTTACATAATTATTTACGTGAGCAAATAAACATTCACATTGTTCTTTATAAAGAGAAATTTAATATCATTCATTTTTCCCCCATAAATAATAAATATTATTCATCATACCACTTTTTCACCCTAAAGTATTACCATATAGTTCCTAACTCATACCTTATTCTCTTGTCTAAGAATCAATTTTTATACCCTCTATATTATAAAATACAAATTCAATCACGGCTTCCTCTTAACCTCCTCCCATTTACCGTTAAAGAATACATATTTACCTTCTTTAGCAATAACCTTACCATCTTTTATAACATATAATGGAGGGTCCATGAACCTTAACAGATCTATAACATCATCAGCATTAGTGATAAGCAAATTAGCCCTCTTACCTACGTGAATACCGTATTCAGCCCTCCACGCTTTAGCCGAATTGTAAGTTATCAAATTAATTGAATTCACCAGTTCCTCATAACCAGTCATTTGGTCCAAATGGATAGCCATGAAGAGTACTTGTAACATATTCCCACTACCTAAAGGGTACCATGGATCCATTATACAGTCGTGGCCTAATGCAACGTTAACACCGTACTTTAACATCTCTTTGGTTGGAGCCATCCCCCTCCTTTTAGGATATCCATCGAACCTACCCTGAAGGACAGCATTAATTAAAGGGTTCGGTACTACGGTAATACCAGCACTTGCGACTATAGGTAATATCCTATTCCTATATGCTGAATCCCAGCTATGCATAGCAGTAACATGACCAGCAGCAACTCTACCCTGCCATCCGTATTGTAAACTGTACTTAGCTACTACTTCTAAAAACCTGGAATTAGGATCATCAGTCTCGTCTATATGACCGTCGATGTCCTTATTAAACTCCTTAGCTAGGTTAAATGCGAATTCAATAGACCTAACACCGTCCTCTCTAGTAAGTTCGTTATGAGGTATCATACCTATATTATCCGCCCCTAACTCTAACCCCTTATAAAGTAGCTCATCATTTCCCTTGTCAGTAAATATACCGTCTTGCGGAAAAGCGGTGACTTGTATTTCCGCTATTTCTTTTGCTAATTCTTTGACCTTAAGCAAAGCTTTTAGAAGTTTCAGAGATTTCTCAGTAATATCAGCATGAGTCCTTATCCATAGGGTACCGTAAGCCACCATGAGCTTTACTGCAGTTAAAGACCTATGTATGACATCGTCTTCAGTAAGCTTTCCCTTAATATCTTTCCAAATCCTTATCCCTTCCCATAAAGTACCACTCTCGTTTTTCACTTGCAAAAATACACTATCTAGGTGAAAATGCATGTTAAAATAGGGAGGGATAACTAGTTTTCTATTAGCGTCAATTACTTCATTGTCATCAGAAAAACATTCCCCTATACACTCTATCTTTTCATTAAACTTGATATTTACAATCCTCCCATCTAATAGTTTAGCGTTTTTTATGAGCATATAAAATGTAAGGAACCTATTTATAAAAGCCCCACTTCAGTATGGGAATCTCGTTTATTGCAAGATAAACTAAAACTTAGAATAAATTGAATTTAACTCAATTAATTTACAACAAAATATCATATATTTCGGGCTATTGTAGCTAATAAATAATATTT
>JAPYVG010000079.1 GCA_028277025.1 Sulfolobaceae archaeon | reverse complement strand
TAACTCTATATAAATCCATAGGTAAAATGAATGAAATAAGGTATATAAATTTTCGCATGAATTATTACTTATTTTCTTATTACTAAAATCACTTAATGAAAATCTATTGATTTATATAATTACTGGCGATTTTCCAATAACTACATGATTTATGTAATCCTTTGCTTTATTACTTCCTCTATCTTCTCAGGCTCCGGTATATCTTTGAGGATCTCTACTCCTTTTCCTCCCTTTAAAACTATGTATATAGAACCACAATTAAACTTTCGTGCTAATAGACCTTGGGATAGAAATCCATCCTCGATTTCCCTATATTCTATCCTCTTTGTAGAGAGAAGGTTATGAACAACTATATACGTCTCCCCTATTTCATAGTAATTTAAATACTTAAGCGAAGAATAAGACAGTAAGAGAGAAAAGGAGATCAGTAAGAATTCAATAAAATTCTCTATCTTGCTTACATTCAAAAAAATAGAAAAAATTAAAATTAAAAATGTCCCTTTAACTATTGTTTTTGAGATTTTTGGTCTAACAACCAACATGCTACTTTCCTACCACCAATCTCGAAAAGTGGAGGCTCCTCTTTTTTGCAAATATCCATTGCATAAGGACATCTTGGATTAAATCTACAAGCCGGAGGAGGATTAATTAGCGAAGGTACTTCACCAGAAGGCGGAGTTAGTGCCTTCTTAGACAATGTTGGCACTGAAGAAATCAAGCTTTGAGTATAGGGATGTTTAGGTGAAGATATTACTTCCTCTACTTGCCCTATTTCAACCAACTTCCCTGCATATAAGACTGCTACCCTGTCGGAAATGAATTTCGCCACACTTATGTTATGCGTAATAAACATGTACGTTATGTTTTTCTCCCTCTGTAATTTAACCAGAAGATTCAATATTTGAGCTTGAACTGAAACATCTAAGGCAGAGGTAGGTTCATCCAACACTAAAAATTCAGGAGACGTGATTATAGCCCTAGCGATAGCCACTCTCTGTAATTGCCCACCTGATAGCTCTCTAGGATACTTATTTGCTACGTATTCATAATCAAGCCCCACTTCTTCTAAAGTGTTTCTAACCGCTTTCAGCCTTTCCTCTTTTGGTAGTCTACGTGAGGCCTCCAAGAGAATATCTAAGATTTTCATTCTGGGATCTAAGCTCGATGCCGGATTCTGAAAGACCATCTGTACTTTTCCTCTAATTTTGGACAAATTCTCCTTAGTTACTCTTTCCCCTTTAAAGTATATTTCCCCCGACGTAGGAAGGTCTAATGTGGCTAAAATCCTTCCTAATGTCGTTTTACCAGAACCCGACTCACCTACAACTCCCAATACTTCACCGCTGTAAATCTCAAGGCTAATATCGTCAAGAGCTTTTACGTAAATAGGTTTCTCGCGGAAGAGTTTTTCTATTAGCCCAACCTTTTTTATCTCAAAATACTTCTTTAAATGCCTCACTTCATATATAACCTCTTTACTCATATAACCAGCACCTCACCTTTCGCCCTTTTACTTCAACCAACTCTGGTTCTTTCATCTTACATTTCTCCATCACCCTATCACATCTAGGGTTAAACTTACACCCCATCGGTAAGACTAAAAAGGAAGGAGGAGAACCTTCAATTGCTTTAAGTCCTCCCTCTTTCTTAGTTATAGATGGTATACTTGATGTTAAACCCTGAGTATAAGGATGCAAAGGACTTTTTATAACATCTTCTATGTTTCCATCCTCCATTATTCTTCCTGCATACATCACTACCAGTCTGTCAGCTATAGCGTAGACTAACGATATATCATGAGATATAAAGATTATAGAGATCTTCTCTTCATCCCGTAACTGTTTAAACAATTTTACTATCTGAGCTTGAATAGTTACGTCCAAAGCTGAAGTAGGTTCATCTGCAATCAGGATCTTGGGTCTCAATATTAGAGCCATTGCTATTACGACCCTCTGAATTTGACCGCCAGAAAGTTGATGAGGGTATTTCTTTATGATCTCCTCAGGATCAGGTAACCTTACGTCTTTTACCGCGTTTAGTACAATTTCATTAGCCTCTTTTTCATCTACTCCAGGCTTCTTGACTTTTACAGCTTCTAATAACTGATCTCCTATTCTTTTTACTGGATTCAGACTATTAAGGGGATTTTGAAGGATCATGAATATACCAGTTCCTCTTACCTTAGTCATCTCCTTTTCATTCAATTTCACGAGATTTTTACCCTGAAATATTATCGAGCCTTTTTCTATAAATGAATTAGGAGGTAATAACCTTATGATAGCGTGACCAAAAGTGCTCTTTCCAGAACCAGATTCTCCAACAATTCCTACAATTTCTCCTTCCTCTAGCGAGAAGTTAATATTATGAAGTACTGTAAACTTACCCGCTAACGCCTTATATCCCACACTCAAATCATTAACTTCTAGTAAGCTCAATAAACCACCCTCCCAGAGATTACGTCTTGAATTCTGTCTCCAAGTAATATAAAACTGGTTACAATGATCACAATAACTAGAGATGGAAATACTGGATACCACCACGCTTGCGGTAATTCTTCAACTCCGTGAGACACCATTGAGCCCCATTCTGGAGTGTTAGGATTGAGCAATCCGATTCCCAAAAACGTTAAAGTCGCGTACGTCAAGATCACGTTACCGAAGTCAAGAGAGGCATAGGCTAGAACAGCATCTATTACATTATGGACAACGTGCTTCGTGAGAATCTTCAACCTACCTAGACCAAGAAGTTTTGCTGCGTCAATATATTGCATATTTTTGACTACTAATGTTTGACTCCTGAAAAGCCTTGCATAAGTAGCCCACCACGGTACCATTAAGCCTATTATTGCACTAGTAAAAGACTCTCCCAATAAGACACTAACCGCTATAACTAAAATCAAACCCGGTACTGCCAGAAACACATCAGTTATTCTCATTAGTACTTCATCAACAATACCACCAAAATACCCTGATAATATTCCTACCACTCCCCCTATTAATATAGCTGATAATACTACAATCGTGGAAATCTCAGCATCAGAAGGAGTTGCATACAAAACTCTTGATAAAATGTCCTCTCCGTTAGAGTTAGTGCCGAAAGGATGCGCAAATGACGGAGGTAGAAGAGCCGTTGACGAGTTGTACTGGAACGGATTATAAGGTAAGAACATATATGAAAGTCTTACGTAAAGTATTTGTCCCGAGGCGTACTCCAACAGTCCCTCAAATAAAGACCATATGTAATAAGCGAAAAGAATTATGAAAGCTACTAGTGCAGGTTTACTTTTCAAAACTAGCCTTACTGTCTTATTCGTTAAAAAGAAAACTAGCGCTAGTATAGCTACTGAGATCGTTATACTGAAGGTCGAGAACAGGACGTAAGGAATTAATGATAATATGTCGAAATGAACGGATTGTAGCGTTCCTTTGTTTGCATAATGTAGGTACACTCCTATGTTTATTAAAAGGTAAAGAGCTAATGCTATTATAACAAATCTTCTCCACTCCTTTCTGAAGTTCATTGAACCTTCACCCGCGGATCTAATATACCGTAAAGAAGATCCGCTACAAAGTTGGCTACTATTACAGCAATTCCGACTATAATTGTAAAGTCTAGAACAGCGATATAATCTAGGTTCTCTATTGCTTGAGTTATGTAATATCCTATGCCCTGATAACTGAAAATGTCTTCAACCAGAACCGCCCCAGCTACTGAATAGCCAAAAAAGAGCGCTATTAGGGTTATTACTGGAATTAGACTATTCCTTAACGCAATCTTATATACTACATAACGTCTTGTGAGACCTTTAGCTAAGGCTAGTTTAGTGTAATCCGATTCCATAGAGTCTATCATTGTAGCCCTAGTTACTCTTGTGAACAAGCCAAACGTAATTATAGCAATACTTAAGGAGGGTAGTATTGCATGCCTAACAGCGGATACAAAGAACGTCCAGTCTCCATCAATTAACGCGTTAAGTATTGGAAAGTCTGTATAGTGAGGTGGACAAGTGAGCAACTCATTTACCGGTTCCCCTGCAGGTAACAAATTTAGATAGTAAGCTATGACTAGTTGCAAAACAATTGCAATGAAGAAGGGAGGGGAAGCCCACGTTGTAATATATAACCCTTTAATTGTTTTGTCCTTCCATGTCCCCCTTGATGATGCTGCCACTGCCCCACTGAGTAGTCCGAGGATTGCCGCTAGAATATCACCGGGTATCACTATCTGAAGACTTATGGCAAGTTTAGGAATTAATAATGACAGTTCTGAAGTCTTATATATAGGATCTACACCCCAGTTTCCAGATAATATATCTTTGAGATAGTTCACGAACTGGACGTAAAGTGGTTCATCCAACCCGTACTCCTTTATTATTTGTTGAATCTCCACGGGAGGGGCATGAGGGTTACCAGCATATATTCGGGCTAGCTGTGCAGGATTTGGTGCTGCTGCATGGATGAGGACGAACACGAAAAAGATCAATAAGAGTATGGTGATAAAGCCGTTTATCATTCTCTTTATAGCAAATTTTATATAATCCGTCAGCATAAACATAAATCCCTTAAATTGTTTATTAAATTTTCCCATAGTATATGAAAACTAACGAAAAAGTTAATTACTAGTTAAAAAGATGCTTATACTGATTACTATGAAAAGTAAAAAGAAGTTAGGTCTTTCAAAAACTGCTATTATAGGATTAATAATAGTAATTTTAATCATAGCAATAGCAGCTGGAATATTTTTAACAACGCAGCATCCTAGTACTACTTCTACAACTACGGTATCTACCAGTACTATTACTTCTACAACTACAACTTCGGTTAGCACATCAATAAGCACAACAACATCAACCTCACCGACAATGGTTACACTTTCACCACCAAATACAAGTGTACTAGTTGATGACTCTCAAACTGCTACACCAGACGCTTTAGACCCCGCTACAGGTTTCTATGTACAAGACGGTCCATTGTTTACAGCCTTATTCCAAGAGCTAGTCGAGTTCAACGGAAGCAACTTCCATCAAGTAGTTCCAGTAATAGCACAAAACTATACTACAACAAACTACGAGAACTATACATTCTTCATTAGACAAGGAGTATACTTCCCAGATGGAGTACAAGTAAATGCTTCAACCGTATGGTTCTCGTTTTATAGGACTATACTAATGGGTCAAGGGCCCGGAGTTGCTAATTATATAGGACTATTATTCAACTCTACGGTTTACGGACAGACTGGTTATGCAATTCCTTGGGGAGTTAATAATGCAATTCAAAATGCTACTGGTTTACCCACTGCGAAAAACTATACCCTAACAGCTTATATATTGGCTTCTATACTGTCCCACTTTAATGCCAATAACGCAACTATTCAGAAGATAATGGAGTACCCATATCAAGCTGTCGTTGTTAAAGGACCTTATGAAGTCCAGATCAACGTGTTAGCTCCATACAAATTCTTCCTTTACGACATTGCTTCATGGTGGGGTGCCATAGTGAACCCAGTATTCGTTGATGAACACGGGGGTGTACAGCCTAACTCACCTAACGCTTATCTAGATGAAAATGGTATGAACGGGACTGGTCCATACGTTATAGTAAAAGTTACCAGTGGTTTCAGCACGATAGTCTTAGATAAAAACCCACACTATTGGGCTCAAAACGTATCTAATATACCGGCTGTTGCACAGCCCGCTCATATACCCGTAATAGAGATAAACTACGGTCTATCCCATGAACAAAGAGTAGAGGACTTCCTCACTAACAAGGCTCAGATGAGCTATGTGAGCATACCTTACATATACCAGATACTTAATCAAAGCCCCTACAACTCAATGCCTATTAACGAGACTTTCAGAAACTTCGGATCTGAACCTGGAGTCCTATACATCTCGATGAATATGATGAAGTTCCCCACTAACATAACCGACTTTAGACTAGCAATAGAGTATGCAATTAACTACCAGCAATTACTAAGCATATTCAGTTATCAAGGACAAGATTTAGCAATTGAATATTTAGGGCCAATTTCCCCCCAATTTCCTGGTTATTATAATCCAGACAACCTAAGTGAATATACTTACAACCCAGCATTAGCAATTAAATACCTAAACGAGGCTGGATATCAGGGAGACTTTTACGTAGTCTTACCTAATGGTACGGTAATAGGAAACCCGAATGGTCAACAATTACCTACGTTAGACATATATTCATTAGCACCAGTTAATTTATTAGAGCAAAAAGAGCTTACGATAATAACTCAAGATTTACAGCAAATAGGAATAAGCATATCTACCAAGTTCGTTCTACCGTCAGTAACAGATAGCTGGACAACTCCTAACGGAACGCCGGTTATGGTTAACTTGGGATGGTTCCCAGACTGGCCTGATCCAGTATTCCAACAATTAATGCCATTAACAGACGTGCAATTTGGAGGAATATCTGGCAATTTAGCATGGGTAAATATTTCGACCTTGCAGACAATGTATCAAACTTTACCGTTTATAACTAATACGACAGAGCAAGAACAGATGGTAGCACAAGCATATAACATTATATACCACGAAGCACCTTACGTATGGTTACCGGTTCCAAGCACTTACTTCTTTGTACAGCCATATGTACAAGGATTCGTATATGACCCATTCGTCGGATATTTCTATAATATGATGTACTACTCTAATTCAAGCAGTTAATTTTTTTAATTTCAAATTTAAACATATAATGAAAACTGTAGAAAAGTTATTCGTTTCTAAGGAATTTAAAATTATAAGACAGATGTTCTAATATATGTCTCGGTTCTATTGGAATCGAAGTAAAAAGACCTTTCTTCTCCACACCAACCATCACGTTTAAAGTTCTTGAGGTAACGCTAGACGATACGATAAAATTGTACTTAATCTTTCCGCTAGTATCTTCTAGAAGATACTTAATTCCCTCACTTGAAGTAGATATTGTAAGATCAAATTTTTGCAGCTCCTCTCCAACTTTTACTTTTTTACTGTTTCAAACGGGTACAAGAATACTATGTATTCATTT
>JAPYVG010000013.1 GCA_028277025.1 Sulfolobaceae archaeon | reverse complement strand
CTTACTCCTAACTATCTTGCTCTTGCAAGATAATATTACTATTTTGCAAGAATATTTAGTTAAATTATTTTATTCACTTTTTAACTCCCTTGAATTATTTTCGGGGTGATGAATTTGGGGTCTAGGGGATAAAATTTTTGTATTGTTTTAACTTTGCTAACCCGACGTAAGAATTTTATTGTGCGAAATTTAAAGTATCGCATATGGATTGTGAAAAAGAGGCATTAAAAATCCTTGACATATTGTTTAATAGTAATTTAATACATGGCAGAATTGTGTATGAGGATGAAATAAAGCATCTTATCTCTCATGAGAAAACCTTATGCAGCGAGAAAGATATTATGAACGTTCTAAAAATATATTTAAGATCTTTAGGTATAGTTTTGCTCAAAGGAAGTTTTAAAAACGATAATCAAGTAATCAAAGTTTTCGAAGATGGTAGTATGCTTTCTGAAGGGATTTACAGTGTTGAATATGATATTTTAAATGAAGGTGGTTGGCTAGAGGCTAGGATTATATTATATAATGATAGGGTGATAATCAAGTTTTCAGATAAGAGTGTTGAGTACAAGATAAATAAAGCGTCTGTTATTAAAGCAATAAAAGATTTCGCTATGTCTTCTTCTACCAAAGACGATTTTATGAAGAAATTTATTAGTTTCTTGAATGATAACAACGATGAGACAACTATTCAATGGCTCAAAGATTTTCTATCTCATAAGAACTCTGTTTAATGCGATATAACTGCATGTAAAGCTGTATAGTTCTAGTTATTATCTCCTTATCTACTACTATTTCTTTTACGTATGGCAATCTAATACTTACCTTATTTCTAAAGAAAGATATGTATCCGTTAAATTTATCAATTTTATTATCAGTAGGTCTGAAAAGCCAAACAGTAAATCTATAAACTTTTTTGTCTTGCAAATCCGCTATTTTGACTATAAAAAAATCGTTTACTACTGAGTTATTGTCTGCAAAATACTCTTCTAGCAATAATTCGACGAACTTGTTATCAATAAGTCTTAGATCCATGTTATAAAAACTGTTTAAATATGTATTTCGGTTAGCCGAAAATAATCTCAAATTAAAGCTTCAGTAGAAATAGTATTGGTTTACTTTATATTTTGGAATACTAAAATTTAAGTATGGTAAAGAAGAGAAGTAAAGAGACGATAGTTTATGCTATATTAAATGCTTGTAAAGACGGAGTCAACAGTACTAGGTTAATGTATGCTTCGGGTCTTAATTTCGCAGAATTAAAGAAATATGTAGAGTTATTAATATCCCAAGGTTTGATAAGGGGTGAAAGTAGGGGGAGATCTACGTACTACTATCTTACTGAGAAAGGAATAAATGCGTTAACTCTTTTAGAAAAATATCTAGATTTAAAAAGTAAGGAGGAAGAAATAGTAGGCCAATTGAGGAAATTAATTACTTTCCTATAACTATTGGAAGGATTAAAGTTATAAACTAATTACACAAGTTATAATGTGGGTGTAACATTGGCTGAAACAGCACATAAGGTACTAGCAGAGTCTTTAGGTTCAACAGTATTAGTGAAATTAAAAGGTGATAAGATAGTAAGAGGAACTTTAAAAAGTTATGATATGCACATGAACTTAGTTTTAGAGAACTCAGAAGAAATAATGAGTGATGGTAGCACACGAAAGGTAGGTACAATTATAATAAGAGGAGATAATGTGATCTTAGTATCGCCCATCTAAATATTTAGTAGCCCACCTTCTAATCTCATCAAAAACTCTATTAAGTTCCATCCCTTTCTCAGTTAGTTCATATTTAACTCTGAAAGGCCTATCGTTTATAATAGCTCTTCTAATAATCCCTTCTGACTCAAGTTCTTTAAGAGTTTTGGATAGAGTTTTTGAGTTTAAACCGGTTTCCCTTTGTAGCTCGTTAAATCCCTTTCCTCCTTGGAAGAGTTCATAAATAATGATTAACTTATTTTCATTTCCTACACGCCTTATGGCCTCAATTACCGGGCATAGCTCCCTTTTTTCTTCAGCTTTCATATTTACATTCACTTTCATTTATATAGTATTCGCTTATATAAAGGCTTATTATTGAATGATTAATGTTCTATGTTATTTTAGTTAATTTAAAAATTACTGCGATAATACACAAAGATTTTATAAATAAGATTTTTAAATTTATAAAAAGGTTCAGATTAATTCTAATAGATATAAAAATTATCTCTTAGTAACTATTAATACTTTGTTTTCTAGTATATTTTTCCTTAATAAATCCTTTATATTTTGCGTTACTTTTTCAACATCGTTGCATATCTTCTTGTATGCGATTTCTTTGTTTACACTGTATACATAAATAGGTCTTCCTTTCTTGCCAGAGGTTAATACTTTCTCTCTTTCTATTAACCCTTTACTTAGCAGGTTATTGAGTGCTTTGTTAATAGACGCTTTACTTACTTTGAATTCCTCAGCTAACTCCTCAGCAGTCGATTTAGTATTAGATGTTAAAAGTTTATGTAACACTAAAATTTCACTATCTCCTAAATTATATAGGAAGGACAACACTTCATGAATGTTTATCTCTCTACCATCTGGGAATTTTATCTTTTCGCTCATCCTTATCACTCTATACTTTATTAAGTTTCTAAAATTAAAAAACACCATATATTAAAAAATATGAAAATTCACACATTTTAACACATTTTCACATATCCTTTTATAAGAGTGTTAATGGTATCTTATATTTCAGTTTCAATATTCACTTAATGTTTCTTTTTTTCGAGTCAAATAAGAATAAAACAGCACTCCAGTAGGGGGGTAATATTACTGTGAAAATACCCAGAAGTAATTAAGGAGTTGCAGAATTCATAATTTTGCAACATTGCTAGCCTGAGGCCATTCGGTGTCCATGTGAGAGGTAATGCGTAACTTGTCATTTTAGCTGGGCCAAGCAATACTATAACTGGGGAAAAACTACTCCAGTGGTTAAAGTAGTAAAGGTGCGAAACAGATATAGGATTTCCTTGCTTGACTATAAACCCCGCTGAGGTCATTGCTAGTCCTATGGTAGAGAGCAATAGTAACAATACTAATATTGTCGTACTAGCCCAATTTATGGAGCACTTAACCCCTAAAGAAAAGCCTATTAATAAGATTATTAACGCTTTCATAGTATTTATTACAAAACCCCAGAGAATAGAATACATAGGGAACAAAAGAATGCCTCCGTTAGATAATATACAATAGTTGCATACAACTGTTCGTTTCTCAATCTCCCTTATAGTAGTTATTACTGATGAAATAGAGCCTTGAAAGGCTAACCCTATTATAAAGTGATGCAGTATAATCTTTCACCCCTATGCTTTTATCACAATGACGTTCCTACAAAGTAGATATCCGTTTAAGTATGCATCTTCCTTATCTGGCAAAATTAGTGTTGTTAAAGTATTTTTATTAAGGTAGTTTTCTCCAGTACCGTTACGACCTACAAGTGCCCTTATATCATTATTTTTGGTAAAGCCGTAGTCAGCAGTTTCTGATAAACCGTGAAGTTTATATACTTTGTATGTAAATTTAAGTACAGTCACACCAGATGGGTGGCTATATCACGACGAGGTGTGACGGTGAATAAGAGATGTGCGGGTTTCCCCATCAGATGGTAACACTCTGATGGGTGGGGTTATCCCGCTAAAGGGGCGGAGGGGTATGAACGGGGCAATGCCCCGTGACTCTGGTGAAGCCCAACGGCTGAGGATTGGATAGAAATTCATGAAAATTCAATGAAGCCCAAACCCCTACCCTATCTAATGCCCTTATTGTCATTTTTTACCTTTAAGGTCTTGGAGATTCCTTCAACTTCTATTAAGGTTTTTAACTACCTCCTCTAACTCCTTTACTAGCCTTTCTTTCTCTTCATTGTCGAGCAAGTTTAAATTCTCTAAAATAAATCTTAAATTCGCTAATGTTTCTTCTACTATAACGTCTAATTGGTGCTTAGGACTTAAAAACTCCCTCCCTAAGCTAGTAATTTGATAATATTTTTGTGTTCCCTCCACTTTCGCTATACTTACCAAACCCTCTTCTAATAGCTTATCTAAGGCTGGATATATTGCTCCGGGCGAGGGTCTCCAGAACCCTTGTGTCATGTGTTCAATTTCTCTAATTAATTGGGCCCCAGTCATAGGTCCCTTTGACGAAAGAAGGGTTAAGATCAAGTGTTTAAGTCTTCTCCTTCCCCCTCTCATAGATATCGATTTATATATCGAATTTTAGAATTTTATTCCTTTTCGTATAATGAAGATTAAAGAGTTATAATAGGATTTTAGAATATTATACCGTAATGAAAGGGGAAAAAATGATAATCTTGCGAGGATTATTGCCAGTATTTATTGCTTATGTCATTTACAAAAAACCTGGGAAAGTGGCTAACGGTAAGGAGATCCAAAGAGACTTAGAAAAGCTTTATGAAAAACAAATACCAAGAAGTGTAGTTTATACTGCATTAAGAAGGATGATAAAATATGGTATAATCGAGAAACAATGTGAGACTAAAAGCTATAAACTAAATGAGTTAGGAGAGATTTTCCTTCTAAAACATATTGAGATTCTTAGGCAAGTCAATATTGCAATAAACAAAATTATTTTTGATATGGATTCTAACCAACAACAATAGCTGGTATACCTATTTCATCATTGTCTGTAGTCGTTAATACTATTAAATACTTTTGATTATATTGTAAGTCATTTAATAATCCCGTGAAGTAAACTGTTACCTCATTATATCCCTTTCTTAGTCCCATAGGGGCAATTGTTTGTGTTGAATAAGGTTTTCCCTCAATATAAGCTCCTTTTAGTAAAACATTATCTAAGACGTAAAGATAGAGCTTTGCAACTCCATTACGGTATATTTCTCCAAGCTTTATATACTTTATTAAACTTCCTTGTCTTGATCTATTTACGCTCATCTTATTCATTCTTTTCTTGTACTGATTTATAACCTTTATGTTAAACTTTAATCATGTTAGATAATTTTAATTTTACTTTAGCAAATAAAAAGGATTATGAGCATTGAAAAAGAGAAATTAGTTAATGCTTCCATTGAAGAGATAGAGAAGATATTAAACACTGACATTACCAAAGGGCTTAATGAAAAAGAGGTAAGTGAACGACTAAGAATATATGGCTATAATATGGTTGAAGAGGAGAAGAGGAACCCGTTGAAGGAATTAGGTAAGAAGTTCTGGAATGCCACAGCATGGGTTTTGGAATCTGCTGCAATTTTGTCCTATATTTTAGGTAAATATTTGGACTTTTACATAATAGTAGCATTAATAGTATTCAATGCTTTTCTTAGTTTCTCAGAAGAACAAAGGGCTAATAAAGCATTGGAACTTTTGAAGAGTAAACTAGAGGTTAAATCTAGAGTTTTAAGGGATGGAGAGTGGAAATTAGTCTCTGCTAAGCTTCTAGTCCCTGGTGATATAATTAGGATAAGATTAGGGGATTTCGTTCCGGCTGATATAAAACTAATTGACGGTGAAATCGAAGTAGACCAATCAGCATTAACCGGGGAAAGCCTTACAGTAACAAAGCGAAGGAATGGCGTTGTTTACTCTGGAAGTATCGTGAAGAGGGGAGAAGCTACTGGAATAGTTATACTAACGGGTAAGAATACCTACTTCGGGAAAACGGTTGAATTGGTTAAAATAGCAAAGCCAAGATTAAGGATAGAGAAAGTAGTTTCTAGAATAGTCTTTTGGATGATGACTATAGTTCTCGTGCTTTTAGCGATCGCCGGTATCGTTATTCTAATTAGGGGTGAAAACTTACTTTATTTCCTCCCCTTAGCTTTAGTGTTAATAATTGGTGCAATACCGATAGCATTACCCGCAATGTTTACTATAAGTTTAGCTTTAGGTAGTGAAGAACTTTCTAAAGTAGGTGTTTTAGTAACTAGACTAGACTCCATCGAGGGCGCTTCTACAATGAATATATTAGCAACCGATAAGACCGGTACAATAACTTTGAACAAGTTAACTGTTCATAGGATCATTCCTATAAAAGGGGATGAGAAGGAAGTTATAACTTATGGAGCTTTAGCCTCAAGGGAGGAAGATCAAGACCCTATAGACTTAGCTTTTCTCTCTAAGGCATCAGAAATGGGAATTAATTTAAAGGAGTGGAAGGTTTTAGAGTTCCGCCCGTTTGATCCATCTACACGTAGGACTGAAAGCTTTGTTTCTAGGGGTGATAAGTCGTTAAGGGTTTCCAAGGGTTCAATTGATGCGGTATCTAAGCTTTGTGGGCTTCAATACATAGAAGAAATTTATAAAAAGGCTGAGCAAGAGGCTAAGATAGGCTGTAGAGTTCTAGCTGTGGCTAAGAAGGAAGAGGATAAACAGTGGGAACTAGTGGGTTTAGTATCACTTAGGGATCCTCCTAGGCCGGATTCTGCAGAGCTTGTTAAAGAGCTTCACGACTTAGGGATTAAGGTAATAATGCTTACTGGCGATGCTCAACCTATTGCTAGAGAAATAGCAAAGGAGGTAGGGATAGGAGAAAATGTAGTTAAAGTTTCTGAATTTAAAGAGAACCCAGAAATAGTAGATAAGGTTAATGGTTTAGCAGAAGTGTATCCAGAGGATAAGTACGAGGTAGTTAAAATTCTCCAAAGTAAGGGAAAGGTAGTGGGAATGACGGGTGATGGTGTAAACGATTCCCCGGCATTAAGGCAAGCCGATGTTGGGATCGCTGTAAGTAATGCCACAGATGTTGCTAAAGCGGCAGCAGCAGTGGTTCTTACTTCTCCAGGGTTAAGGAACATAGTTGATATGGTAAAGATTGGTAGAAGGATATATGAGAGGGTAAATATATGGGTTCTTAGCAGAATAATTAGGACTTTTCAGAACGTTATTTTCATAACTTTAGCCTTTCTGATACTAAATAAGTTCGTTATCTCAACTTTCGGGATGGTACTATTACTTTTCATGTTTGATTTTGTAACACTTACGATGTCTACTGATAATGTGCCTTGGCCTAAGAAACCTGCAAGTTGGGATATAACAAATTTAGTTAAGGTTTCTACTATTCTTGGGTTAGTAATGGTTGTGGAGTCCTTTTTTGTGTTGTATCTTTTCATAAACTATCCGATAGAAGTGATTAAGACATTAATGTTCCTCTATTTACTTTATTCGAATATATTTAATTTGTTAAATGTGAGAGAGAAAAGGAATTTCTGGCAGAGCAAGCCAAGCAATATCATGCTTACTGCAATGATTTTAGATATAGTTATAGCTTTCATAATTTCTATCATAGGAATCCCAGGCTTGGTAAGTGCACCGTTTATTGCTGTTGCTGAAATCTTTTTACTTTCGTTGATATTTAATTTAATAATTAACAATTTCATAAAGATCTCTGCGGAGAGATTATTTAAGATAGAGTGGTGAGTTTTTAAAACATTAGATAAAAATAATGTTATGCAATTCCAGTTAATAAGGTTCTTTTTAATTCTCGTAATAGCAATTGGTTTAGCTGTAGGTACTGCATACATAATCTCTGATATTCTAAAATTACCAATCGATATAATAAATGTTGTAGACACAGTTATAATAGTTTTAGTTGGAATAATTTCAGTTAATTTAATAGCTAAAAGCCTAAAGAGTAAAGTAGGCGATTATATAGGTAAAACAACTTCGGAAAGTATAAGCCTAGTGGTTCAAATTCTAGGTTATACAATAATAGGAATAATTGCACTTACGACACTTCACGTTGGAATAAGTAGCGCGTTATTTGGTGGCACAGTTTTAGGCCTTGTTTTAGGTTTGGCTATCCAAACCTCACTGTCAAACGTTTTTGCTGGGCTCTTCTTAATTCTTAGCAAGCCTTTTAATATAGGCGATAGGGTTACTATAACAACGTGGCAATACGGCCTTTTAGCTCCAGTTTATCCTCCTAAGTTTTGGTCTAACGATTTTCTGATACCGGGATATACTGGCATAATAACTGATATCAGTTTGATGTATACTACTATTTTGACTGATGAAAACGTGGTTATGAAAATTCCCAATAGCATTATGATACAAGCTGCTGTGTTCGTACATAATGAGGAGTATCGATTAGTAAGGACTAAGTACGAGATTCCTAAAGACATCGATCCGGATGAGATTATTCCTTTAATAGAGGAGAACATAAAGAAATTAAGCTTTATTGTAAAAGATCCTCAAATTAAAGTACTAGATACTACGTTAAATACTTATGTTATAGTTATTGACGCGTATTGTAAAGGGCAGTACGAGGAACCACCGAGGAGTGAAATAATAAAGGTTATTATGAGGACTGTAAAAGAGTATCAGAAGAGTAGGGTGAAGGTAAGTAATGAATAAGAGGTTTCTTGTCCCAGGGTTAATTTTTATAATCTTATCCATTATCTTCTTTTATATTCATGTCTCGATGGGTAATGATGTGTATACTAAGAGCGTGGTCTTGTTGAAAGCGGGGGAATCAGTGTATATACCTCTACGATATTCAACATTATTATTTGAGTATAAGGATAATATCTCTAAGCCAATACTATTAAAACCAATAAATTCTGAAATTATAAATTATACTTATCAGAACGATACGTACTATTTATATATAAGAACTTTCTATAATTCTTCTATATTTTTAATTAATAATTACACTTCTCCTGTCCTTATAGGATTTGTTGAGATAAATGAAGACCCAATAATACTCTTATATTTTGTGTCGTTTATACTCTTTCTGATCCTTGTTGCCATCGGGGTTATTTTAGTTTCACTATCCTTTATACTCAAAAGTTAGGGCATGGAGTTAAGTCGAAGAGTCTTCTAGCTCTAGAGCACAATAGGCAGAAAGAAGTAGGTTCTATCAATTGGTTAGATAGTATTCTACCTACTAAAGATTCTATCATATCTCCAACTTCTTCGTCTTCTAATACCTTTTTTACCTTTTCCCATTTCTCTTTTATTTGTTTTTCATAAGTTGTCGCTGATATCCCTACTGCTTTAGCGGCCTTTACTACCGGCACCCCCCTTTCTATCAATTTTTTCGCTATAGCTATTCTAAGAACTGGCACTTCAACTCTGTAAGCTTCCTCACATGGCGTGGTAATTTTCATATTTATCATGAATAATTTACCGAGCTTAACTAAAGAGTTTTTCAAATAAATCAGTTCGTGAAGATAATTAACTGTGTTAATCTGTAACGAAATAAAACTTGTTATCAATTATTACTTTCCTAATATTAGTATCGTAAGCTTCTGATAGTATTCTCTCACTTAACCCTTCCTTATTGCCATAAAATAAGATTTTACCCTGTTTAATTACTATAACATAATCAGTGTAATTTATAAACTCCAGTTCGTGAGAGGTTATTAGAAAGGTTTTCTCGGTTTTTAAAGTAGTGATTATATCTATAATTCTCTTCCTATTTTTAATATCTAAATTGGAAAGGGGCTCATCCATTATTACTAGATCACCTTCTGCTAACGCTTTAGTTATAAGTACTAACTTCTTTTGCCCAGAACTCAGTTCAGAAAAATTGTGACCCAATAGTTCAGCAACCCCAACTAGCTTAGCATATTTTATGTAATCACCCCTCTTTCTCCCGGCTAATAGGACATCAATAACCCTCATTGAGGGGGAGTAGAACTCTGATGGGACATAAGATAAATTTTCGTCATTCACAACCTCGCCTTCCAACGGTTTGACCATACTTATTAAGGCTCTAAGGAGAGTAGTTTTACCACTTCCGTTGGGGCCTAATATTGTGGTGATTCCCGGCTTTACCTCAAGGGAGATGTTATCTAGGATCAGTCTGTTTCCTAGTTTAACCCTCAATCCTTTCACTAGCATTCAGTTTCACCAAGATGGATATCAAGACCGGAGAAGTCATGAGTGCGGTAATCGGTGTTATTGGTAAAATTGTACCTAGAACTCCATGAGAAATTATATTACTAATGAGCATTACTGTGGCTCCTAAAAGTGAGGAGTAAAATATTAGTGAATTAAGATTTCCACCTACGCCCTTCCTAACAAGATGAGGAATTAATATGCCTATAAACCCTATAATTCCCACAACGGAAACCGTATAAGATACTACTACGCTTATAATTATTAACCATAAAATTCTGAATTTATGCGGGTCTATTTTGTGCGTATAACTTATCTCATCACTTATCGAAACTAAGTCTATTAATCTAGCCATCTTTAAGGACAAAAATAAAAGAAAAGCCGTTAACAGTGAAAGGACTATTACTGGTCTCCAACCGACTACGCTTACTTCTCCTAATAGCCAAAAAATTAATGGGGGTATTTGTGGGTACTTTTCCTCTAATATTGTAACAAGTATTGTCGTAATTGACGAAAATACATAAGAGATTACAACACCGCCTATTACCAGCCCGTAAACTCCATCCCTCTTACCTATGACTACTGTAATTATCGTTGAAATTAATGCGAAGACAAATGCTATAATTGGTTGAATGTAAATAAGTGAAGAGAGGGGTAAATTAAATGCTAACAAATAATATGTTAGAACTGCACCAAAAGCACCACCAGAAGAAGTACCACTTATATATGGATCCACCAAGGGGTTTCTAAGTAAGTTTTGCATTATTAGACCACTTACTGACAAAATTATGCCAACTAATGCTGCAGTAACAACGGTAGGTAACCTTATCCTATAAAGAATAATTGAGAACGCATGGTTCGGGTGTAATAATTCGGTAAATGGAATTTGTACTTCTCCGTAAATAATAGCTAAGAGGAAGGATACTGGGAGTACTGCTATAATCAAGATTTTTATTAAATTCATTAAGCTAGGATAGCTTGTCCATATATAAAAGCTTTTCATATTAAGGTGGGAATAAGAAAGTTTTAAATACATGGACAAGCTGTCCATATTTGATGAAAGGGTTAACTCTTGCCATACTTATAATCTTGAGTGTTGCAATAGTTGGTGGTGTGATTTATTCTTATTATCACACTGCTGGTACAACTTCTACCAATACTGGAACTACTAGTGCAACAGCTAAGCAAATTAGGATAGTGAGCTTAGCTCCTTCAGATACTCAAGTTTTAATATCTCTAGGGTTAGGAAAAGATATTGTAGGTCTAGATCCTTACTCCTATCAACTCTTAAAGGATTTAAATATGACTTCTTATCTCCCCAGTAACATTACAATTATTCAAACATATCCAGAGATAGACATTGAAGAGATTGTGAAGTTAGAACCTACAGTAGTTGTTTTAGAGTGGGGATTATATGCCTCATACATACCCAAAATGCAGTCCTTAGGGTTGAATCTATTAATTACTAATTCAGATTACGCCTATGGCATAACTCAAATAGAAGATAATATTATGCAAATAGCTAGTTATTTTAACTTAACGAGCGAGGGAGAAGAACTAATAGAATGGATGCAGAGCCATCTACATGAGTATGTTGGAGAAGTCCGTATTGCATACCTGGATTGGATATGTCCCAATGGTGATTTCTATACTGCTGGCGGGAATGTCTTCATAAATAATATCATAGTAACTGCTGGCGGGATAAACGTCTTCGGTAATTTAGCAAATTATCCTTTACTATCCCCCTCTAACTTGTTAGTAAGTAATGCCTCAGTTCTGATTGTTCAAGAAATGTATAACTATACTTATACCATGAACTTAATAAAACAGTATTATTCTAACGTTCCAGCAGTTCAAGAAGATAATGTGTACGTACTATCTGGACTAGCTGTTGATTTAATTGATGAGCCTTCAGTATTATCAGTCTACGCTGTTAATTTATTCCACGATATTGCCACGGGTAAAGCACCTCATTATATCGACAGTAGCTGGGTCTTAGAAAACCTTAATGTCTCATTACCAGTTTTTTAACCATGAGGTTTTTAATATCTTTTTTAATTATTTTATTATATGGCAAAAGAGGGGGAGAAGGTCGTTTTCCCAGATGGTAGGTCAGTTGAAATTCACGAGTTCATAGCATTTATGTATGGCCTCTCTAAAAGTGATGTCGAGGTTCTCCACTATTTGTTAATGGAAAATAGGAAGGTTGATGTTGACGAATTAGCTCAGAAATTAGGTGTCACTAAAGCCTCTGTAAGTAAGTCTCTGAACAATTTATTAGATAAAGGACTTATAATGAGGGAGAAAGAGGAAGAGGGTGAAAAGAGGAAAGGAAGGCCGAGTTACGTTTATTGGGTTGATAAGAGCAAACTTTATGAAAAACTAGAGAAGGACTTAGAAAAATTAGCAGTTGAGATAAAGCAGGGTTTAGAGAAACATTTATCTTAACTTATACGATTGAAACAGATTTTCAGTTCTGATTCAGAAGTTAATGGTATTTAATTTCCATTTTTGATACAAGAGATTTAACTTTTCTTAAATAGAAATTAAATCGTTAAAACGATGTAGTTTGATGTATAAAACTGATTAAAAATTTATTATGGGAAGAGTTAATCAAAAATATGATACCAACAAGTGAGATAGCTTATGCATTAGTATCTGTACTATTAGGTCTTTTAGTTGGTTATTTAGTGAAAAATATTATAAAAATCGGACTAACGATATTGGCAATTATTATAATTTTGATAGCAATTGGAGCAATAAGTCCGCATACAGTGATTTCTGGAATTGAAACTGTTACAAGCTATACACCCCAAATAGAAGAATATGTATCACAAATTCTCACCTATTTACCCTATAACTCTCTGCTTTTCATTATTGGTTTTGTTATAGGGCTCTGGAAGGGGTAAAGATCGCTTTATATATCATTTGTACTCTCTTAGCTGGGTCTGGATGAGTGGAAAGTATGTCACTTAAAGGTGAGACTTTTTTATGTAACCATTCATCTACTAACAAGTCTGGATTTGTCTGTTTAACTTTAACTGGTGCAGCAGTAACAATTATTCCAGTAAATGGATCTAACCTAATGTTTTGCATGTAAATTTCAATTTTAGCCAACGCAGTTGCTAGGTTCCATGCGTCTTTTCCAAAGAGTTTTACGGAGTTTAAATCAGCATAACTCTCTCTAAGTCTGTTGAACCATAAGACGAAAATCTGCAAAAGAAAAGTCACTATAAACAATGCACCACCTATGGCTAACATTATGATCCCGAAAATTATGTCGCTCTCGTCAACTGCAAAGATTAAGGTAATCCAACCTAAGTTAATTAAAAGGTTACTTATAAATCCTAAAATAGTTGGTATCAATCCAATTGCCATCCCGATTTCAACGTCATTATGTTTTATATGTCCTATTTCATGTCCTATTACTGCTCGTAGTTCCTCTGGGGTTAATATGTCAAGTAAAGGCCTAGTTATCGCTACCCTCTTACCCGTTACATAGTTGCCGTATGCAAAGGCGTTAGGGAAAGGTTGATCTACTAAGAAAACTTTCGGAGTTACAGTCTTTGTTTTCATTGCTGTTTCCCTTACTATTTCGTATATCCAACCGTAATACGGATCATTGGGAGTTATTTCCACAGCATTTCGAGCCACTAGATATGGTGATATTAACCATTGTATAAGCCAGAATATTCCCAGAAATATAAAGATTATAATGAACGGCAGATGGAGGAATGAGGCTATAATATATGCTACTACCCCTTCAGATAATATAGTGAGTAATAAAGCCAAAGTCATCTTTATTTTTAAATTAGACTCAACTGACATGTGAGTAAAAAAGGGAAAGGGGATAAAAAATTACGATGTTATACTACTTAACAAACTCTCGACTTGTTTAATCTTATTCTTATAATCCTCTAATTGCTTCTGTAACTGTAAGAGCTGTTGTTGTATCTCTTCAAATTTCTTATTACATTCGTCTTCTGTGTAATACCTAATTATCCTTAAGTTCTCAAACTTTAACTTGTTCTCATTTTCATCATACTCGGCATCTACCATAATTCTTATTACGTCTAATTTGTCGAGTTTCATTTCATTTACTATTTTATCGTATAATTGCTTGTTTAATTCTGAAACATCACGGATAATCACATCTTTAGGAGCTATTTTGCTAAAAGCTACTAGTGCAACTCTCCTTAGCTTATCCGCATATCTTGCGGCTATAATTAACCCGGTGCTTAATTCAATCTTATTTTTCCCTAATACAGAAGCCCTAGCAGTAGTTTGATCATACTCTTCCGCTCTTTCCAAATCTCTATTGTAATCTTCTTGCTCTTTTGGAACCATAAATAATAATAATATTTCAAAAATAAAAAGTTTGATGAAGGGAAAAACGTCCTATAACATTAAGTCTTACAGCCTGAATTAAATGAAGGGTTGAGGAAAGATTCAGAATAAAACTTTAGTATATCTGGAGGTTTTCAGAGGAGCTATGAAAGCATTATGGTTAGGAATGATATTCACGATTGAGTACTAACCGTGCTTTATTGATAATATGTCTTCAGTTTACTCGCAAAACCTTAAAACAATGGATTGATAGATTAAGTTAATGAACATACTTTTGATATCAGTGTGGACTAATTTTTCTACTAGCGAAAAAGAGTATAAAGTATTGGATGAAAAGGGAGATGAGACTGATATAAAAATTAGATCACCAAAAGCATCAATTGCTGAGTTTAATTATTTAATGGATAAAGTTGATAAGGTCACTTTTCTATCTTTTTTACCTTCATTTCTTTCCTCATCTTTAAATTCGTTACCCTCAACTTATTCTGAGCTTGAAAACCTTTTGAAGGAGAAGGCTCTACAGTATTCAATCCCATTGGAGGCTTATTTACTTCCAGCAAACGGAGTTTTCAATATTAACGGGCTAACCCATATTCACGACGGTGGAGTTGGTAATTATTCCTTCCTTATTTACCACTACACTTATAAGATGTTAGAGGAGCAAAAACCCGATTTAATTATGTTAGACTTAAGTGAAACCTCGTCTTATTTACAGTATTATTCATTAAAAGGGGTTGAGCTTGCTGTAAAAGAATACGCTTATAATTTAAACTCTCAACCGCTTCTAATAGCCTTCTCCACAGATTACACAGAAAGACTTTTAACTTTATCTAGGGAAATTATGAAAGATACAGAGATTTATAATTATCTGAGTAATGGTGAACTAAAGTTAGCTAAAGGATTTAGTACTGTAGGTAAATCGGAACTTCATGGTATAGGTATTGCCTTAAAGTTAGGATTTCCCCTAGCGTTAAGTTATATTATTAAAAACGTTGAAGAGTTGATCAGCCCAGAAGAATTTCAGAAGAAAATTCTAGAAGGAATAACAATTACTAGGAATGAAAAAGTGTTTTCACTAAAGGGAACTTTTAGGGCTTCTACTACAGCACCTTATTATTTCATGGGTTATCACTTCGTTAAATCTCATAAAGATTTAGCATTAGACGAAGTGCCCATAACTAAGATCGAGGAATCATTGTACCTCTACAATGAGCCTGCACGGTCTTTAATTAAAAGGGAAATTGAAATTATAAAGAAATTATCTACTCTCATTGATGATGGAGAATATTTGTTGAGTGAGTTGATCAAAATAGGTAATAGTAGAGTTTTGGATTGGGTAAGCGGTAATGTTAAAGTAAACGATAAAACATCTTGTGATGTTTTTGAGGACGAAATGATTTCACATGCTGGTATGGGGAGGTATTTTACGATTGTGAAGAAAAGCGGAGGGAACGTAACTCTATCTTACTCTCAACAATGTATAGACAACGTAATAAGTTGGGTAAAAAGTTTCGGCAAGCAAGAGGATTAATAATAGTTCACCGCAACTTTTATCGTCTCACCGTAATTAGTAGTAACTGTTAAGGTATAAACCCCGTTGGGTAATTTTTGTCTTGAGTAGAAATATAACGTTATATGGTTTATTCCAGAGGAAAGTTGAATTAATGTGTTATTAGTTAAGTTCAGACCATTAAAACAACTTTTAATTATTTCCACGTTTTATGTAGTTTTGAGCGTAACATTTACTATATAATCATTATTATAAGTCATGGTTGCGGTTCCTATAGGAGTTACTGTAGGCTGGTTAATTTTCCCGGCTAAACTGAACGTAAAGCTCGCAACTACTAATGCTATAATTACCAATGAATAAGTAAAATCATTGCAACTACTGACTGACTTATCCCTTTTCTATAATTTTTTCTCATTAAAAGTCTATTTAAGTTTTTCTCTTAAAGAGCGTTGCCACTAAACTACATAATGCGCAATTTTTCCTAAGCCAGCTTAATTTTATATAGGTTAATACTTGATCATAACACTGATACAATTAAGTTTACTTCGCTGTTACTTAAATATATTCTATTTAATTTCAGAACTTTCAAAATTTGCAACAACTTTAGAACGAGAAGTGAACAAAATGGTACTATAAATTGCTCTGCAAACGTTTTTAACTAGATTTTGGAAGTAGTGACCAGTTTTGAACAGTTCCTATTATTATTAAAGTCATTTTAATAAGGGATAATTGGGGAGATATCTTATGGAACCTAAAATCGATACGTTGGAAGGCAATATTTATTATTTTCCCTTGAAACAATTGGAAGAGCTAGGTTTCGATATATATTCATTACCTTACTCAGTAAGGATCCTAGTTGAAAATACTCTCAGAAATTTGGATAATAAAAAGATAACATTAGAAGATTTAGATGCCATAGCCTCACTGAAGACTGGGAAGGAGTTTTCATTTTTACCAACCAGGGTTATAATGCAAGATTACACTGGAGTCCCATTACTTGTCGATCTGGCTGCGATGAGAACTGAAATTCAGAGACTAGGTAAAGACCCATTAATAGTTAACCCAGTTATTCAGTCGGATTTAATAATAGACCACTCGATACAAGTTGATTATTATGGCACCTCATATTCCCTTCAATTAAATATGAAAAAGGAGTTTGAAAGAAACTTTGAGAGATATAAGTTTTTAAAATGGGCTCAAAAGGCCTTTAGGAATTTAAGAATAGTCCCTCCGGGGAATGGAATAATTCATCAAGTCAACTTAGAATTTTTAAGCAAGGTAGTTGAGGTTAAGGAATTTAAAGGGAGACAAACTGCATATCCGGAAATAGTCATTGGTACGGACTCTCATACTACTATGGCAAACGGTTTAAGCGTCTTATCATGGGGAGTTGGTGGTTTAGAAGCAGAAGCTGTAATGTTAGGGGAACCTTATACAATGTCAGTCCCGGAAGTTATTGGGATTAAACTGGTTGGTGATGTAAAGGAAGGGGTGACACCTACTGATGTAGTTTTATATATAACTGAGAAGTTAAGGAAGAAGGGAGTTGTAGGTAAATTTGTTGAGTTCTTTGGTCCCTCATTAAGCCGCCTCTCTGTACCAGATAGGGCTACAATAGCAAATATGGCACCAGAGTATGGTGCTACTGTCGGGTATTTTCCAATAGACTTTCAGACTATTAATTACCTATCAAGTACTGGTAGGGAGTACAAATTAGTGTTAAAATACGCACAAACTCAAGGACTTTTATACGATGAATCGAGTACTCCCAAATACAGTGAAGTTGTCACGGTAGATTTAAGTGGTATTGAGCCTTCTGTTGCTGGACCCAAAAACCCAGACGAGTTGGTTCCCTTAAAGGATTTAAAGAAACTGTTTGCCGGGGAAAGGAGGAAGGGGAGAAATATTTCAAATTACGACGTAGTACTCGCTGCGATTACAAGTTGTACCAATACATCAAACCCTACTGTAATGATAGGTGCTGGAATATTAGCTAAAAAGGCTGTGGAGCTCGGCTTAAAGGTTAAACCATACGTTAAGACCAGTTTAGCACCAGGCTCTCCGATAGTTGTTGAATATCTTAAGGAGTCCGGTTTGCTTCCTTACCTAGAAGCTTTAGGTTTTCATATAGTAGGTTTCGGGTGTACTACTTGTATAGGTAATGCGGGACCTCTACCTAAAGAGGTTGAGGAAGAAATTAAGGAGTACAACTTAGACGTTTACGGTGTAATTAGTGGAAACAGGAATTTTGAAGGGAGAATTAACCCATATCTTAAGGGCGTTTTCTTGGCTTCACCAATTCTTGTTGTAGCCTTTGCGTTAGCTGGGAGAGTTGATATTGATTTCTTTAATGAGCCGATAGGTTATGATCCTAACGGATTTCCGGTTTACCTTAAGGATATTTGGCCTAGTATGAAGGAAATAGCCGAGTATATGAACTTAGCATATAACCCATCTCTTTACGTTAAAAAGAAGGATAGCATATTTGAGGGGGATGAGAATTGGAAGAGGATTGAAGTGACACAATCTGAAGTTTACTACTGGGATGAGAGTTCAACATATATAAGAATGCCTCCTTGGTTCAGTATGGATTATAAATTCGGTGATATCTTAAACGCTAGAATCCTATTACTTTTAGGTGACAAAATAACTACAGACCATATATCACCAGCCGGACCCATTTCCACAGACTCAATTGCGGGAAGATATTTGAGAGAGTTAGGAGTAAAGGAGTTAAATACCTTCGGGGCTAGAAGAGGTAACCACGAAGTTATGTTAAGAGGAGGTTTCTCTAACCCTAAATTAAAGAACTTTTTAGTTGACGTTCAAGGTGGTTATACTAAGCACTTCCCAGATGGCAAGATAATGACTGTTTATGAGGCTGCAGAACTCTATAAAAAAGAGGGAGTTCCGTTAGTCGTGGTTGCTGGAAAACAATATGGCTCTGGGAGTTCAAGGGACTGGGCTGCAAAAGTTACTGCTTTATTAGGGGTTAGGGCTGTTTTAGCTGAAAGTTTTGAGAGGATTCATAGAAGTAATTTAGTAGCTATGGGAGTTATACCTATAGAGATTCCGGATTGGAGGTCTTTAGGAATAAGGGGTGATGAAGTGGTTAATATTTATTTAGGAGATTTGAAGCCGAAATCCAGAGTAAAGATTGAATTTGAAAGGGGTGATGAAAAGATTAGTATAGAAGGTTTAGCAAGAGTCGATACTAGCATAGAACTAGAATATGTTAAGAATGGTGGGATTTTAAAGTATGTTTTCAATAAATTACTCCATGAATATAAGGATTAGAGGGATCTACGCTACAGCTCTAACTTATCTCTTTATCAAAGACGGGTTTAAAGTTGTACAACAGACTCCTCAAATAGCTGAAAGGTTCGGAATGACACCAGTTGTTGAGCCCGCAGATGTCACTGTTAAAGATGGTGAGGATAAAGGGGAAATAGTCAGTATAGGTGCTGACATTTATAGCTTTATGAGGACTGTTTTCCGATACTCACCGGTTTGGAAGTCTCCGGTTAAGCTTTATTCTGTTATTAGACCAGAGGAGTGTAAGTTTATGGGGTATGTTGTAGAGCCTTGTTTAGATGAAGGGCTAGTTATTAAACCTCCAGTTGAAGGTAAGATAATATTAACTGCTAAAAGGGCTGTGAGTAAGGATGCAATGGTTTGGAGGGGGGAGGGTAAGACTTTCTTTTCAGAACATATAAGGGACGAGGATAGGATAAAATTGCTTTCCATCAGTATTCCTTATAACAAAAAGGGGTATAATGTAAAGTGGAGGAGTAATGCGCCTTTAGCTACTGTTAGTCAATTGAAGGAAGAGTTAGAGAGTCTTATAATGAGATACGAATCTGATGATTTTAGAAATCAAGGAGAGGATTTCATAAGAGTATTGTTATCTTTGGAAGACAAATTATTCCTTGACGGTATAAGGAGCATGGTAGTTAAGACTATGAAGTTCCACCATATGTTAAAATATAGTTATACTCACAACGAGGTAGACATTGAGGAGGCAAAGGAAAATCCTGATCCTACTCCTTTAATAGATAAGTTAGCTAACAACTTTCTGAAAATTGAACACGTTAAACCTGACGGTAGGAAGATTTTACTAAGGGGTGGATATGTAATTTACAAAGAAACCAAACCAGACTATTATTTAATTAGATTAAAAAGGACTTTTGAAGGTGGAGGGGGGAAATACGATTCCTTAGATATTCCCATAGATGAGGGTGATTATGATATAGTCGAGTTTGATTCTAGGAATTGGTATCAAATTCACAAGTACTACAGTAAATATGGCAATCTGAAGGGTGTTTATGTAAACATTTCTACGCCACCTGAGATATTAAGGGATAAAATAAGGTATATCGACCTAGAAGTAGACGTAGTAAAAAAGGGTGACAGAATAGAGGTTGTTGACTTAGAAGAATTAGAAAGAGTTAAGAACGTATTAGGTGAAAAACTGTATGAAAAAGCTTTAAAAACTGTCGAGGAGGTTAAGAAACTTCTTTCTTGATCAAATAAGTTCGTCTTTACTTATTGGGATTATCTTCACTACATCCTCTTTTTCATCATAAACTACTCTTACGAGATCTCCCTCTTTAATGTTTATTCTTTGTCTTATCCTTACGGGTATTGTAACTTGGAAATTCCTAGATACCTTTACAATATCTTCTACGGTCATTTTTGACCAATATATTCTTTCTAAACCCTATATAAAAATCTTATTGAAATGGGAAAGGGCCTAAAATTAAGATCTTAGTTTCTTTGTTACTTCACTGGCTACTTCTTTTGAAAGTCTCTTTGTTTGTTCTATGTTTCCAACCCTTCTAGTAGTTTCCAAGCTTTGCTGTAATCGTCTAGTAGTCTCCATGAGCTCTATTTTTCTAGTCTGTTGAGCTAAAGTTGTCATTTGTTGTAGTGTTCTTGTTGCCTCGGTTAAGTTATTACTACTAATTTGAGTTGCTAGTTTGTTCATTAACTCATAATACTGGTACTCGCTTAGTAGATCATTATTAACACCGCTTAAGAACATTTGAGAGTCCCTTGCTGGACTAACTTGTATCGCACTTAATAATGACTCCGGTCTACCAGTTGCCGGGTCTTCATAACTCACTTTGACAGTCATTATATTCCCAGTGTAGTTTGGCGGAATAGTTAAACTGCCGTAAATCCTTATCACCCCTTCTATTGCACCTAATTTTACGGGTGGTCCAGGGTAGTTGAGTAAAGTTACGTTGGACTCTGAAGCTATGTCAACAACAACGTTTTTACCTCCAATTTCAGTGACGGCTGCTTGTGGTAAAGCATTAGCTACTTCATTAGGGTCTTGGATATGATTGAGGACTCCACCTGTCTTATCAGCTATAACTTTTAGTAACTGCTCATTATAATCATCACCTATACCAAAGGCTATCACTTTAAACCCTGGAGGGAATTGTAAGTTTTCATAAGGTATTATGTCTGTGATGTCTGTTGGTTGTCCGTCAGTTAGTAGGATTATATAACCCGGCATTTCATATCTCTTTGCGATCTTTATAGCTTCAGATAAGGCTGTATATAGCACAGTCTGCCCACCAGCATTTACAGCCTCTATCTGGCTTACTAATGATGGAGCGTCTGCAAACTCACTGAGTTTGTTAACTTTGCTAGAAAACGTAATGAACGTTATCTTGTTCCCTGGGGGGATTCTGTTTAATAGTTGTATTGCACCTTGTTTGGCAGTTTCTATTTTCATTCCGTACATAGAGCCAGAAGTGTCAAGCAAAATTATATAATGGAATCCAGTAGCTAACGCTACTTTTTCTGGGACTAAAATTATTCTGAATACCGCTCTAACGGGAGAATTAAATGAATACTTATGGCTGACTTCAACTCTCATTGAAATGGTCATAAAAAACACCTTGTCTTATTCTTTAACTACCTTTATTATAGTCTGATTCCCTAATTTTATTATAGAATTAGCATCAATCTTCTGTTTACCTTTAATTGGTTGGAATAGCTTTCCATCGTAAATATAAGTTCCATTTGTGCTGTTTAAGTCCTCAATATACAACTCTCCATTTTCAAGAGAAATTACCGCATGTCTCCTAGAAACTTCCGGATCTGGTACTATAATTATATTTTCTGGGCTTCTGCCTATGGATATTGAAGGGAATATATCGAAATTAAGTGGAACTTTTTGGTTAATTAAACCACTATACGGTGTTTGAATGAATAATATATAGTATTTGGCAGTTACTGCTACTGGTTGCTGAACTACAGCTTGTGCAACAGTAGCTTGTTGTGTTAACGAGGGCTGAGAAGTTGAAGGTGCTTGAGGAGTGGGTTGTGGCTCCGGTGTTGCTGGGACTTGAGGTGATGGGGGCTGGGTGGGTTGTGTTGCTGGGAGCGTTGGTTGAGGAGTGGGTTGAGGTGGGGCTGATGATGTTGGAGCTTGTAGCGTTGATTGTTGTGGGGCTGGTGCAGGTTGGGTCTGTTGAGGTGAAATTACTGTTTGAGATGGTTTCTGGGCACCGCATTTAATACAGAATAGTGCATCATCTTCATTTTCATAACCACATACTGGACATTTCCATGGCATATATGAGATATTTTGTATAAAAGTATTTATAGTTTTACCCACGTAATATTATAAACAAGTATGACGATATCATTAAAGATTAAAAGTTCGACAAATTACGCTTTTATTGATAAGACCACGCAAGTTAGTTTAATAATAAGAGTAGTCCCAGAAACATTTACGAAATTTAACGGTATTCATTATGTGATACTTATTGATAATAGTCCCTCAATGAGAAAGGAGAACAAGCTCCAAACAGCCATAGCCTCAGCTAATAGGTTAGCCTCTGAGGTACCACCTGGAAATTTCATTTCAATTTATTTATTCTCAAATGATTTAGAAAAAATATATGAAGGGCCCTCTGGGTCACCAATATATCTACAAGAGGTCAAGAAAGGATATACTACAAACTTTCATAAGGCTATAACCAAGATATTAGAGATTGTGAAAAACTATCCAAATCCAGTAAAACTTATTATCCTTTCCGATGGCAAACCGACTGATAAAAGGAACGTGAGCGATTACGAACATATACAAGTACCTCCAAATGTTCAAATAATATCTGTTGGAATAGGTAACGATTATAATGAGGCCATAATGAAAAGGCTGGCAGACAAGGGTGCTGGGATTTATTATCATATAATTGATCCTTCTCAACTTCCTTCTCTGTTCGTACAACAAAAAGTAACTGATGTGGCTGGTTATAATTTAATCCTAAACGTTTCACCAGGTTTTGAGGTAATTAATTATGAGATGCCCGTAAATATTCCTATTATAGATAAGGCTATAACGATATATGCTATGGGTACAATACCGCCGGGGAATCAGCCAGTAGTGTTAACAGTGTCTGGAAGTTATTATGACCCGGCAAGGGGTTCGATAGTCCCTATAAACGAGTCAATTTACTTGCAAAGGGCTCCAGATTATGTTGTACAGCAAAACATTAACCAATCAGTAGTAGCTGAAGTTAGGTATTTCAGTCTCCTTAAACAATACAGCAACGCCTTAACTGCTGGGAGCAATAAGGAAGCTACGCAAATTGCTCAAGAACTTTTAGTCGCAGCAGAGCAGACTAAAAGGGAGGATCTAATTGAAGAGACAAGAAAACTTACTGGTAATCCTAAGCAGGACCTATCTGAAGTTACAAAGACCATGAGGAGACAATAACAAATAAGGGCTGGATTCTTTATTAAAAATATCTACCCACGCTCAATTTTGTATGAGTAAATAGACCTCTTAGACTTGTGTGGTAGAAGGGCTAAGCGTATCGTTAAAGTAGCGTTTTGATGCCTAAGTCTCTAAAACTACACTATGAGTAGGAGGTAAGGGTATGAGAGAGATGAGTTTAAAATAGTATTTTCATATTTTTACTGATGATAAAACTAACATTCTTTCATGATGTAATATGCCCGTTCTGCTATGTCACTTCTAAGAGGTTAAGGAAGGTAGTAAAGGAATTTGGCAATGAAGTTGTTGTAAAGCATAAAGCGTTTTCAATAATTCCTTCATTAGAAGACCTTCAAGCAATAGCACCTACGGTAGAGGATGCTAGACAAGTCTTTCTTAACGAGTTCCAGATAATAAAGAGGTATTTCCCGGATTACGATCCGGAGAAGGTGATAAAGAAAGGTAAGATTGGCTATGTTTGGTCTATTCCTCCCCTCATTGCATGTAAAGCTGCGGAGTTCCAAAAGGGAGATGAGGGACATTGGGAATTCTTTGATAGGGCTCAAGACAAGTTCTTCCTTGAGGGCGAGGATATAACGAAAGAGGAAGTTTTAGTTTCAATTGCTGAAGAGATAGGTCTTGATGCAAATAAGTTTAAGGAGGACCTAAAGTCGAAAAAAACTAAGCTCGCAGTGATCGAGGATGAGGAAGAGGCTAAGGCAATGGGAATAAGGGGTGTACCGGCAATATTAGTTAACGATACCTGGTTAATAAGGGGTGTACAGACCGAAGACTTTTATAGACAAGTTATCGAAGATATTTTGGAAAATGGAGAACCAAAGAATGTTAAACTAAAAGCTTATTGGGAGAGAGAATAACATTCTCATATGAAAGCTGTAAAAAACTACATGTCGAGTCCCATCTTCCAAATTGAGGCAAATACATCTATCCAAGAAGCATGCAAGTTAATGATTGAAAGAGGAGTAGGATCAGTAATAGTGACAGAAAACGGAGTCCCTAAAGGGATATTTACCGATAGGGATGCAGTAAAAGCGTTTTCAATGGGTTTAAGTCCTACTGATGAAGTAAGACTTGCGGCTACTTTAGGGAATTTAATAACTGTTGACGAGGATACGGATGCATTTACAGCAATAGAAATAATGACTAGACACAAAATAAGGCATTTGCCGGTAAAAGATAAGCAAGGAAACATAATAGGAATGTTTGCTATTACAGATATATCGAAAGTGCTTCATGATGTAAATCCTTAAAAGTTGTAAAAGAGGAAATATTACTAGATGAAAATAGCTAGATTGCTGCCTGAAACTGCTAGGAATTTAAAAGAAGTAGAAAAGATAGAGATCGAGCAAGGCAATAAAAAAGAAGTCCAAGAATTAATTTATGAAAGGCTTTCGGCGATAAGTAATTCCACATATGATGTGATTTTTTCCCCTAAACTTCTAAACGGTGAGCTTAGGTTTCTTTCTCGCCTCTCTGAAATCCTTATTTTTGATAGTAGTTTATTTAATGAAAAAGCGGAAATATTAAAAGATAGCATAATTAAGATTAAGAATGGAAAGACTTTAGAAATAACTCACCCTTTAGAATTTAACGGTGACTATATTGACGCTTTGCTTCCCTTTCCTTTCAGGGATGAAGTATTTGAGACTGTAATAATTCGTGAGATTCTGGATCACGATATAATTAAAGAAGCATGGAGAGTCACTAAAAAAGGTGGAAAGGGAGTGCTCGTGTTCCCGTTTGGCAAATGTGATCCAGCTGATGCCATAAAACTTTTATCAATTAAGTTTAACGTTGTATCGGCTAGGGAGTATAAGAGATATTGGATTATAGAAGGTGTTAAAAGGAGATGAGAGGAAAATAATTAGGGTGCGAGTTTGGTTAAAGTTTACAAGTACGGTGAGTATTATTTTGCTGGAGTATCCCATGTAATCCCTGGTTATTTCCAGGATGTTGTATTTATATATAAAAATGGTAATTCATGGGCTACAATAAGTGCTGAAAGGTTTAAGGCTGATAATGGCCCTCTGATTCAGATAAAGGAGAGAATAAAATACGCTACTCATGAGGACGATTTAGTTAAAGCAGTTCAGGAACTTAAGAGAATGGGAATAAGTATTGAGGAAGTTGATAAGCCTCCTTTTCCGTTAAAGTTGTTGGAAGGCAAGAAGAAGATTCAAGAGGAGTTTGATTAATCAGGCCCAGGTTCGGTCATCATTTATCAGTCCCGCAGAATTTCTTCATCTGTGTTTAAATACAATTAGTAACTTAATTTAAACTCATGTACAACTTGTATAAGGAAGGGACGCAAAGAGAGACTGGATTAGATGTAATAAAGTCTAACATACTAGCAATAAGGACTTTAGCTGAGATGCTGAAAACTAGCCTAGGGCCCAGAGGAATGGATAAAATGTTGATAAGCGGCGAATCAGATATAGTGATTACTAATGATGGTGTTACGATAGTAAAGGATATGGACATACAGCACCCAGCTGCTAAATTAGTAGTAGAAGCTGCTAAGGCACAAGATGTACAATACGGTGACGGCACAACTTCTGCGGTGGTGTTAAGTGGATTTTTGGCTGAGCTGGCTGAGAAACTTCTCGATCAAAAGATACATCCCGTGACAATAATAGAGGGTTATAAAAAGGCGTTAAATAGTGCATTAGAGATCGGAAAACAAATAGCTATGAAAATTCCTCCAGAGGACAAAAAGATGTTAAAGGAAATAGCGTATACTTCGCTTTCTAGCAAGTTTTTCGCAGAAAGTCCATCTACAATAGAAAAAATAATAAATATTTCAATAGATGCTGTACACTCAGTGCTAGAGAAACGTGGGACTGAATATTTTATAGATACATCAAATATAAAATTCGTTAAGAAAAGGGGTGAATCAGTAGATGATACAGAACTCATAATGGGTTTCGTCCTTGATAAAGAAATTGCCCATGAAAATATGCCGAGAAGATTAGAAGATGCAAAAATTGCAATAGTCGACTTCGGGTTAGAAATTGAAAAGCCCGAGATTTCAGCTAAGATGAGCTTTACTTCTCCAGAACAGATAAAAGAGGCTCTTGAAGAGCAGACCAGATATGTTAAATCACTGGTTGACTCTCTAGAGAAATTAGGTGCCAAAGTTGTAATTTCGCAGAAAGGTATGGATGATATTGCATTATACTTCTTATCTAAGAAAGGGATGATGGGAGTAAAAAACGTAAGTAGGGGTGATATCGAAAAGCTGGCAAAATCTGTTAATGCCAAAATAATTTCTTCAATTAAAGATGCTACAGCTGATGATTTAGGTTATGCTAAGCTGGTGGAAGAGAGAAAGGTAGGAAATTCTAAAGTAATAGTTATCCAGTCTGATTCAAGTAAGGCCGTAACTGTTCTAATTAGGGGTTCTAACGATATAGTAATGGATGAATTGGAAAGGAGTTTTCAAGACTCTATTAACGCTATTAAAAACGTGATAAACTATCCTTACATTGTGGGGGGAGGTGGTAGTTTTGAGATTGAAGTTGCTATGAGACTTAGAGAAGAAGCGAAAAAAGTCGGTGGGAAAGAACAATTAGCCATAGAAGCGTTTGCTGACGCATTGGAGGAAGTTGCAACAACATTGGCAAATACTGCAGGGATGGATGAGATAGAAACGTTAGTTCAGTTAAGGAACCTCCATTCTAAGGGGATGAAATTTGCTGGAATTGATGTTATTAATGGAAAGGTTATAGAGGACGTAACTAAAAGCGAAATAGTTGATCCTTTAGCAGTTAAGGAGGGAGTATTGAAGAGTGCAACAGAGGCCGTATCAGCTGTATTAAAGATTGATGATTATTTGGCAGCTGCATCAGTAAAGCGGAAACAGCAAGGTATGGGAGAAGGAGGATATGGAGGGTATACTTAATTAAAGTATTGGATTTCTTTTCATTCCCTCATGTGAATAGTTTTCTCCTTTAAATCTCTCTTCCTCCCATACGTTTCCTCTTTCGTGGTATCCTCTTTCTTCCCAGAAACCATCAGAATAATCTTTTCTGAACTCTATTGCAGTAAGCCATTTAGCGCTCTTCCACGCATATAAGTGGGGTATGAAAGGTCTTGCTGGAAAGCCTGATTTGATATCCAGGGGTTTGCCGTTCATTTTTAACGCTATTATTGCATCATCAGTTAAAGCGTCTTCAATCGGGACTATTGAGGTATATCCATCTAGTGAGTAAAACATAACCCATTTAGCAGTGTTTTTAACTTTTGCCATTTCTGCTAAAGTCTTAATTTTTACACCTTCCCACTCAACGTTTGCCACACTCCAACCAGTAACGCAATGGAAATCTTTTGTGTATTTTGCATTTATTATATTAAGGAGCTGATCATAAGTTAATTCAATCCTTTTTTCTACTTCCCCTAGGATTATGAGCTTATAACTGTTTATATCCACTTTAGGTACTCCTAATGCTGCATAATAAATAAATTTCTTAACGTATCTTTGTCCCGGTGGAACCTCTTTCTCCATATGTTAACATAGTTTAATGAATATTTAAATCAGTATTAGAAGCACGCTAACAACCTATACTTGGCCATTGTCTGAGCCTTTGTGTAACAATTCATTAACTGTTTTACTACTGCACCCCATCTGAAATTCTCCTCAACCCTTCTGATTGCGTTTTCTCTAATTTTTGACCATAAGTTTACATCATCAGTCCTTATTAGATCAACAAATTTCAGATACTCGGAGTTTTTGGTTTCAGAAGCTAAAGAGAGATATAAGGCTGACGTTATAGCTCTACTTAACTCCCAAATATTTTCGGGTTGGACTAAGAAACCCGTACCGTTCTTCATATCCTCCCTTAAGTCTACTATACTTTCCCTTAACCCTCCCACAGCATACGCTACTACCGGCACTCCTACGGCCATGGCCTCTATCGAAACTAGTCCAAAGGGTTCCCATCTTGATGGTACTACAAAGACTGATGAGGCGTAGTAAAATAATTTGTAAATATCTTTAGGCACCGATGCTGATATAATCATCCTGACGTTCCCGCCCATTTCTGATGCCTTATTTATCATGTCTTGTAATAACCCATAATCGCCAGAAGGTAGGCCAAGAACGATTAATTTAGCGTTAGGGATCCTATTTAAGACCTCTCTAAAAGCTCTAAGGAGTAAGTCTATGCCCTTCTGGTATACAACTCTTCCGGTAAATAGTACTAGCGGGCCGTCATCTAATTTTGAATAACTCCAGTCATCTTTTATACCAATCCTAAACCTATTATTCCATAACATATTTCCCGTTATGTAGTCCTCTGGAATGGCTCTCAAATACTCGAGATCTGATAACAATCTTTTTCTCACTTCTACCCTATCAGTTATATTGTACTTCTTCTTTGCAATCCCAATTACTTCATTCACATTCCAGTCAGTTCCGTTATATACTACACAGCTTTTATTTTCTATCCAATTCCCGATGAAATTGTAAATATCATAAGTTAAATAACTCTTACTCACAGAGGTGACTACATCAGCTTCATATGCCCCAAACTTCTCTATCATTCCTTGAGACAAATCATCCCAGATTTGTCTCGTGGTAAGTAGTTCGTGCTTAATAACCCTCCAAATGTAATGAGGGCAGTTCAATAATCCTGCCCAATCTTCTGATGCGTAATGCCAAGGAGCACCAACCTTATTTAATAAGTGTATTGTGAAGATAAGTGGCACTACAACTTTCCTAGTCTCAAAAGTTTGTTTCGCACTTACTCCAGCAAGTACTGAATGCCAGTCATGTATATGTATTATGCTTGGAACATTTGAAGGTATTGAGAACTCAGCGTACTTTGTAATTCCTCTAGCTAATAAGGCAGATTTTTCCATGATATTTTCATACATATTCCAACTATCTATGAGCCTTCCAGTATCATAGTCAAGACCTTTAACGAGAATTACAGTAAACCCGTCCAATTTTCCTTCCTCAAACCCCAACTTATAGTGGTAATAGCCACCGTCCATTCCCCTCCTATTCCCCTCTGCTATCAATGGTAATTCTCTCAGTGAGAGGTAGCTCCTATAATAATCGTTTAAATGCCTACCATGGCTTGGCATTAGTACTGTTACTTTAACCCCCTGTTCCGCCAGAGTTTTACTTAAATTATAAACTACTGGTCCAAGACCGCCTAAGCTTGCAACGTTTTGTAGTTCAACAGAGATCATCCAAACTTTATCAATATTTTCTGGGAACCAAAGTCCTTCAAACCTTTTCATCTTATCCACTCCTTTAGATACTTTTCAAATTCTCTATAGCTGGGATTGGATTTAAGTGCTTCTTGGAACTGCTTTAGGGTCCATACCTCTTTACCCCTCTTGCCTCCTTTTTGGAATATAAAAGGTTCATTATTAATGCCTAACTTCTGTCTCATCTCCTCCTCGAAAAGGGTTATTGCATAAAATTCGTTTATGAACGCATCTATTGGGGAATTGAATGAACTAAAATATGAGTGGACTTCCGCTGGGCCTCCACTTCCTAAAAACATGTAGTAATAGTGATCACTCGTGGTAAAGTATTTCCACGCCTTTAAATAGTCCCCTCCTAACTCTTTTGCAAGCATCTCCGTTCTTCTGACCATTTCGTCATAAGCCCATTGCATTATATTGCCTAACCAACTACTCTCGTCTTTATTAATATCAGCCCAGGATACCGTACCTTCAATATCTATTTCATCATATACATTATTGTAATATTCTCTGGGTAAGGTGAAGATAATATCTCTTTTATGTAATTCCCTGGGTAACCATCTCAAGAAATCAAGTATTCCGCTTTCGGGCCAATGATGTTCTCCGAAGGTCTCATAATCTACGAAGATTACTCCAACATCTCCTTCACTCCAACTTACCCAATCAGCAAACTTTTCTGCCGTTAGAGGATATTGATCCCATTTAACATTTGAGAAACGGAAAGCGATATCATCACTTAATCTATAATTTCTTAGAAATAGGGAAACTGTCGAACCTTTGACTTTATAAACGTGGTTGGGGCTCTTACCTTTTAAAAGACTCTCTTTCCCTTCAGTAATAACTGCCTTAAATCCCATTTTTTCCGCTTCTTCTATAATCCTTCTATTTGTGAGTAGCTCTGTGTTCTCAAAAGTTATAGGGGTTTGGTTGAAGTACTCTTTTACTAAATTTATATGATCCTTAACTTGATCTCTCCACTCGCTTAAATCTTCCCATAAGCTAGTGACTGAATGGTAGTAAGTTTGTGCTAGAAATTCTACCTTCTTTGTGTAAGCTAATTGCTGAAATAATTCTATTACATCTCTTCCCCATCTTTCAGCTTGTTCCATGAAAGTTCCAGAAACTGAAAAGAAAAATTTTACATCATATCCTTCATGTTCTCCCCTCTCTATTTCCTCGAGGATTATTTTAGTCGCTGGTAAATAGCATTTATTTTTTACTCTCTCAAAGATGTCTTTATTTATAGTATTATCAAAATATTTTTCTAGTGAAGATCCTCTAAAATATGGGTTCCAAAAGTATTCTTTTCGTATTCTAAAAGGTTGGTGAACCTCGAATCCTATGATGATATGCTTCATAATACTATTTTTTATTTACTTTGAATATAAAATGTTATTGATGGTAGCAAATATCGAGGACGTAAAGGTAATAATCCCCATAGGCGGTGAGGCAACGAGGTTAAGACCATTAACTATAGAGACTTCCAAAGCAACAGTGAGGTTACTAAATAGGCCATTAATTGAATACACATTGCTGGAACTTGCTAAACAAGGTATAAAGGAAATAATCTTTGGGGTTAGGGGATACGTGAATTACAGATCTTTATACGACTTATATAAGGAAGGGATAGGTTTTTCTGCTAGGTATCACATAAAACCCAGAGTGCACTTCAAATACCAACCCAGAATTGATAGTATAGGCAATGCTGACTCAGTTAGGATCAATCTCGAATATTACGATATCGACAACACGTTTATCGTAGTTCAAGGCGATAATTTATTTAAATTAGATATAAGAAAGGTGTTAGAATACCATGAGCAGAAAGGCTCCTTTATGACAATAGTGTTAAAGCCCGTTGATAACGTTGAGGAATTCGGCGTTGCAGAACTAGATAAAGATAATAGGATTCTGAGGTTTGTGGAAAAGCCAAAGAAGGAGGAAGCACCGACTAATTTAGCGAACACCGGGATTTACATAATCGATCCGAGGATTAGGGATGTGTTCAAGAGTGATGAAGTAAAGGAAATGTATAAAATGGGTAAAATGGACTTCGGTAAAGATATAATTCCCTACCTAATCAAGAAGGGTTATCCGGTTTATGGTTATGTAACTAATGATTTGTGGTTTGATGTAGGAACTCCACACAGATATTTAGATGCAATGCTGACGCTACTAAAGACTTTAGACGAAAGAGATATGCATGGGATAAGAATAGACCCTAATAGGAGGATTTTCATTCAAGGAACCAGCCCAGACTCTAGGAAAAGGAGGTTGATCATAAAGAGAATGTATAAGAAGGGGGAGTTAAAGTTAGAGGGTGACATATTAATAGGAAGACATTGTCAAGTAGGTAAAGGAACTTACATTGAGGAGTCTAGTATTGATAATTTCACTATAATTGGTGAAGGCGTTAAAATCGTTAAAAGCTCGGTTATGGATAGAGTTTACATAGGTGATTATGCAATAATTGAGAACTCAATAATTGCAAGGCACGTGGAGATCAGGTCTTCAAAGGATAAGCCGACTAAGATAATTAATAGCGTTATAGCCGATGACGTAATTATAGATGAGGGTACTGAGATAATTAACTCCAAGATATATCCTCATAAAGTTATTAATGCTCACAGTAAATTATACGATACAGTGCTCACATGAGAGTGCTTAACGTAGGTAATAGTAAGCTATTAGTAAATCTCGATAATTACGGTAGGATAGTTGATATTTATTACCCTTATGTTGGGATGGAAAATCATACTAATAGCAAGCCAGTAAGGTACTATTTTTTCCAAGACAAAATCTATGAGGATGTTGAGTGGAAGAGTGAGATAAACTACTTAAACGGTACTAACATTGGAGAGATCAAATCGGTTATAAATGATAAAATAAGTGTTATCAGCTATGATTTCACTGACTTATATGAGCCAATATACTACAAGATAATGAAGTTTTATAATAAAACTGATGAAAAAATTAAAGCCAAATTGCTTTTACTTTTCGACCTGGACTTATACGCCAGCCCTTATGGCGATACGGCATTTTACGACCCAGAAACTTCAGCAATAGTTCACTATAAATCGAAAAGGTATGTTGGTGTTAAACTTTTTGGGATAATGAGGGATCTTTCTGACTATACGGTAGGAAAGGGAGAGGTGTTTGAAGACATTAAAGACGGTAAATTAGCTGGCAAGGCAATAGATAACGGTGATGTTCAATTTGCATTAGGGTTAGACCTCGAAATTAACCCCCTTTCAAGTGATAAAGCGTATTTAGCAATTGTGCTTGACAGAACTTTACAAGGAGTAAGGAGACTGTTAAAGAGAATCTCAAGTACTGAGATCGAGAGCGAATTTACTACAAACTATATGTTTTGGCGTAATTGGATTAATAGGAAAAGGATTGCTATTAAAAATAATAATGTTGAAAGTCTTCAGCTATCTAACCTATTAAACGTAAGCCTCTTTGTAATAAAAAATCACATGGATCAGAACGGGTCTATAATTGCTTCTTCTGATTATAGTTTTGTGGGGGTTTACGGAGATTCGTATACTTATTGTTGGCCTAGGGATAGTGCTATAGCCTCTTATGCTTTAGACATAGCCGGTTATGGTGATTTAGCTATAAGACACTACACATTTATCTCGCGACTTGTAAGTGAAGAAGGGTTTCTATATCACAAATATAACCCAGATATGACTCTAGCTAGCTCGTGGCACCCCTGGTTTTTAAACGGTAGAAGAATATATCCAATCCAAGAAGATGAAACCGCACTACAAGTTTGGGCAATATCAATGCATTATAACTTGTATAAAGATATCGATGAACTGGTCACGATATATAAAGACTTCGTTAAACCGGCAATAAGGTTTATGATAAGATATATTGAAGATGGGCTACCAAAACCGAGTTTCGATTTGTGGGAGGAAAGATACGGTATTCACATTTACACTGTTTCAACTGTTTACGGTGCGCTAACTCAAGCGTCTAAACTAGTAGCAGATATGGGAGATGAGGTTTTGGCAAGCGATATGATTTCAGTGGCAAATTATATGAAAGAGCAAGCATTGAAGAAGATGGTTTATAATGGTCGTTTTATTAGGAGAATTGATGAATACGGTAGGCAAGACCTAACTGTTGACGCCAGTATGTATTCTCCCTATTTCTTCGGGATGGTCAACCCTAAAGACCAAATAATGGTCTCAACTGTAAACGCTATAGAAAACGCCTTACTTGTAAATGGTGGTATAATACGTTATGAGAATGATTATTATAGGAGGGCTAGGCAATATCCTAACCCGTGGATTATTACTACCCTATGGGTTGCCGAATATTATGCTGATACTGGGAATTACGATAAGGCTTTAAAGTATCTCAAATGGGTTATGGATAGGGCATTACCTACTGGTTTATTACCAGAGCAAGTTTACCCAGACACTTTTGAGAGCTCTTCAGTAATGCCACTTGTTTGGTCACATGCTGAATTTATCATTACTATAGATAAGTTAAAATCCTATTTAGGAAAATGAAAATATATGTTTTCCGTTGAAGAGTGTGAACGCCATGAGTGGTTACTCCCCTTTAGGACTGGTGGATATGCATCTTCAACTATTTGTGGGATTAATTCGAGGACTTACCACGGATATCTAGTAGTTCCTTTAAATCAGCCTTATAAGAGGTATTTAATCCTTTCTAAATTCGAGGACTTTCTTGTGAAAGATATAGGTGAATTCCCCCTCTCAACAAATCATTACGACTGGAACGTTTATTACCCAGAAGGTTACAAATACATTAAAGAGTTCAAATGGGGTAAAAACTATGTAAAGTGGGCTTATGAAATTGAAGGTGATATTGTTGAAAAGGAAATTATCGCCCACGAGTTAGAGAATGCAATAACTGTAAGATATAAATCGAGCAATGGTAAGATAAAGGTGTGTCCTCTAATAACTTATAGGAGTCATCACCTAACTACCACTACAAAGTATTTCTTTGATTTTCAACAGATGGGTAGTAGAATAAAGATTTTCAAAGAAGGAGTTCCAATCCTTAATTTCCTAATTGAAGGAGACTATGAACTAGAGCATACGGGATATTGGTATTATAATTTCTTTTATTTATTAGATTATGAGAGGGGGAACAACCATAGAGAGGATTTGTACAATCCGTATTGTATTATGAGCAATAAAAATGAATTAAGTATTGACATCTTCTATGATAAGGAGAGTATGGCTAAACCCGTTGAAGCTCCTTCGGATATCTTACGTCTTTTGGCAAACGCTTCATTAAGTTTCATTGTGAAAGGGAAGAACGGCTGGAGCATAATAGCTGGTTATCACTGGTTTAGCGAATGGGGAAGAGATACATTCATATCAATGGAAGGGTTAATGTTATTAAACGGCTTATATAAGCAGGCTGAAGAGATAATCTTACGTTACCTACAGTACAGCGAGAAAGGGATGTTACCTAATCATATTACCCCCGAAGGGGAACCAATTTACATTGGAGTTGACGTTAGCCTTTGGGCTATTAACTCAATTTACAAGCTGTACTTGTATTCTGGGGATGTAGAATTCATTAGGAAAATTTATTCCTCTCTACAAGACATCATCGATTGGTACTATAAAGGTAATGGTATTGTTTACACTAGAGATTTTTTACTCTTCCACAAAGGTGCTCCAAGGACGTGGATGGATGCGAGTTATGACGGGAGGGTTGTAACTCCTAGAGAAGGTGCAGCTGTGGAGGTTAATGGTCTATGGTATAATGCATTAATGATAATGGATCAATTTTCTAAAATTGTTGGGGATAACAATACTTTTTACTCTGAACTAGCCAAAAGAGTTAAAGGTGCCTTTAATGAAAAATTCGTGACCAGTTGGGGGTTATATGACTATCTCGATACTTATTTAATACCGGATACTTCAATAAGACCAAACCAAATATTCGCTTTCTCTTTACCTTTTAGCGTAATTGATAAAGATGTGGGAACCGTAATGTTAACTACGATAGAAAACGAACTTCTCAGGCCTTTCGGGTTAAGTACACTGTCTAGGAGAGATCCTAAATATAAACCACTTTATAGGGGTGATAGGGCCAGTAGGGACGAGACCTATCACAATGGCCCTATATGGCCCTGGTTAATAGGGGCTTATATAGATGCTAAGCTTAAAGTTGAAAACGATATTATAAAAGCTAAAATGCTCTTAGATGTAATAAAACCTTTACTGGAATATGCGAAAAGGAATAACGGCTTTATACCGGAATTATTTGAGGACTTGCCCCCCTACTTACCAGGGGGGTGTATAGCACAAGCGTGGAGTGTTGCAGAAGTATATAGAAGTGTAAATTTAATTACTAGTATATAGAAAATTTCCCCATTTTTACAAATGATGATCTATTTAAATTTATTAGTTTCTAAAACGAATTGATGGTATGATAATTAAAACTATTATGATTCAAGACCCCCCTACAGTTCATGTAAAGGATAAGCTCGTTGAAGTTATAAAGAAGATAAATACTAGAGGGATTGGGAGAGTGATAATCGTAAATAGTTCGATTGAAGGAATTATATCAACTAGGGATATGCTCACATTTGTAGTTGAAAGGTGTGAAAACGGGTGCGGAAGAGGTGATATTTACTCCTTAATTGACAAGGAAGTTTCAAAAATTATGACACCGAGGCCGGTATATGCGTTTGAAGACGATGATGTTATGGAAGCTTTAACGTTAATGGTCGCTAGAAATTTTGGTGCGTTGCCAGTGTTAAATTCCGAAAAGAAAGTTACCGGAATTGTAACTGAGAGAGAAATGCTTTTAGTGTTCCAGGAACTGGAACCGTTATTTTCGGTAAAGAAGTTTATGACTAAAAAAGTTTCAACAATTTATGAGGAAGTACCAGTATTTGATGCTGTAAAGCTAATGATAAGGAGGGGATTCAGAAGGTTACCAGTTGTTAATGATGAGAATAAGGTTACCGGCATAATTACCGCTGCTGATGCGCTAAAACTTTTTGTTAAAGCTGTGATGAAAGGGGATCCAGATTTGTTCTTCTCTAAAAAGGTAAAAGAAGAAGCTACTAAAGAAATACTTACTATAGATCCTGAGAAATCAGTTAACGAAGCAGCCGCAACAATGTTGTTAAAGAAAGTAGGGTCTCTCCTTATCCTCAATTCAGATAATACATCAGCTGGAATAATAACTGAAAGGGATTTGATAATAGCTTTACATTATCAACTTCACTTAAAGTCCAGTTAAATATTAATTCACCTAAGACGAAACTTATAACGTGAAAATTGAAAAGATAATAAAAGTTAATCATGAGATAGATGTGGTACTACAAATTATGTCAGACCCCACGTTTTTAATCCCTCGTCTATTCCCATCAATTAGTGAAATTAAGGTTAATGGGGATGAGTTTTATTTCAAGGGTAAAGTAGCCTTTATTCCTTATGAGGGCAAAGGCAGAGTTTTCGTTGGTGCAGAAGGAGTTAGAATCGTTTATGAAACGAGTAGGGGATCTGGGATCGTTCTATTGCAAAAGTTTAATGATAATTCTGTTAAAATAACTCTTCAGCACGATAATGAGTTATATGGAAATATGGGGAAGCTGGCGATTAATTCAAACCTTAATAAGTTAGAGAAGAATATAAATGAAGACATAAGGCTCGAGAGGATAAAACGTAAAATCTAAGAGTTCTCTTTATTAATATGAACGAAATAATTTTCACCCAAAATGCCCCAAAGCCAGTAGGTCCTTATTCTCAGGCAATAAAAGTAGGAAATACAATTTACGTATCTGGGCAAATACCAATTGACCCAAAAACGGGTGAGGTGGTTAAGGGTGGGATTAGAGAACAGACAAGGCAAGTGCTAGATAATATAAAAAATATTTTAGAAGCTGGAGGTTTTTCACTTAGGGACGTAGTTATGGTGTTTGTCTTCCTTAAGGACCTATCTACGTTTAATGAATTTAATGAGATTTACGCGGAATATTTTAAAGAAAACCCTCCAGCGAGAGTTACTGCGGAAGTTTCAAGGTTACCAAAGGACGTTCTAATAGAAATATCAGTTATTGGCTCGAAAGGTTAGTCAAGAAAAAATCTTTTTTAATAGTTTCTCTACGTGGGGGCAACCATATATTTCCGCATGTGGGCCGTGCTCAAGGCAAGCCGCTGCAACTGGCTTTCCTTCGTATAGCAAGACTTCAGCCTCTTCGTCTCCTATGATTTTGTAAAACGCCCCCTCGAAGAATACTCTGTATTCTGCCTCTGCCATATTTATTCACTCTCTTTCGGACTTTTTATTAGTGAAATGTATAAAACTTAATATATAAGCTTTTCTTCTCATATGAGGCGTGTTTGTATAAAAAGTTGTTTAATAATATTGAGCTTTAGCATTTATATGGTATTATTTGTAGGCTGATTAAATACGCTTCCGTATGAAGAGTTAAAACATGTTCATAATATTCACTAAAGATAATGAGACTTACCTTTATCTGGGCGAGTCTTTGAAAAAGACTGATGAAAAGATAAGAGTGAAGGGGAATGTTATTGGCTATGTTATTAAATACGATAACGGTAAGGTTAAACTAACGTCTACTCCAGTACTCGATTCTTCTAAACTAGACGGGATAATTGAAGCAGTGTTAGTGGGGCAGATTAAAGAGTTAAATGGTTATATCTTTGATAGCGGAAAATTTGTCGTTTTACATTTTGGCGAGATCAAAGGTAATGTAATACCTAACTTACCATATCTTCTAGTCCAAGGAATTCCGGTACAGAAAGGTGATTTAAAGAGGTTAGTGGAGTTAATGGACTTGAGTTATGATTTAGTTGAGTATATGCTAAAGGAGTACTCTGATAATGACGAAGTTGTTAGGAGAGGTATTATATCCCTTTCTCATTTAGGTAAATGCGAGGAAGCAATTTCCCTTTATAAAAGCCTTGACAAAAAGTTCCCAGAGGAGTCTTTGGCTGTAGCTGAATGTTTTGAGAAAGTCGGAGAAGAACTTGAGGCCTTAAAAATTTACTCATTCTTCTCTGAAAGTAAGTATAGGGAGTTGGAACAGAGATTGAGGGAGAAGGCGAACTCATTAATAGATGAGTTTGAGCAGACTAACAACCTTAAGCTATTATACCAAGCACTCAACGTACTTCCAACTTACGATGCACCGGCTTTAAAACTCGGCTGGTATTTCTTTTACAAGAAAAACTATAGGGAAGCGGTAAAGTACTTTGAAGAGGCTGTGAAAAGGAGGAGGGATTTCAGTAACTTATTAGCCTTAGCCTATGCTTATGTTCGTAACGGTCAAGCTAAGGAAGCTTTAGATCTAATAAATGAGGTAGAGAAGATCAGAAGGAACGCTTCTACCGCGTACATTAAAGGTTTAGCTTATGAAGCACTAAACGCGCCATCTAATGCGGAAAGGGAATTCATGTTCGCTTGCAAAGAGGGGATAGTAGAGGCTTGTAGTAAGATTAAACCTTACAAAATATACTCGCCCTTAGACCAATTTGACCCCAACAGTTGGATAGGTTATGTATTGTATGGTTATAAGGTAGAGAAAGTTATAGGCACTGGAGGAATGGGTTACGTTTTACTAGTAGAGAAGGGCATGAGGAAATTCGCAATGAAGGTGATAAAGAAGGAGTTTAGGTACGACGAATTACTTTATGAAGTTGCGAAAATGCAAGAAATATCTAAAGGCTCTAATAACCTTGTGAGAATTTTAGCGAGTTTTGTAGACGAGAACTTCACTGATTACTTTTCCTCCCCACCAGCAATAGTTATGGAATATATGGCTGGTGGAGATCTTAGGGAGATACTAGTTGATGCAGAATACTCCACTTTAAGGCACTCGTCAAGATGGCCACAGATAGTCGCTATAATATTCTCGCAAATAGCTGATGCTTTAATACATATTCATAAAAACGGTTACGTGCATTGTGATATAAAACCTTCAAATATATTGTTCACTGAAAGACTGCCTAAATTTGGAGACCACGCTATCGAGGCTCTATTAAACGGTGAAGTAGTTCCTAAATTATCAGATTTAGGTTCTGCTGTTAAGTTAGGTCTCCCAGTAATTCATTATACTCCTTATTACGCCCATCCAATGCAACGCTTTGGACATAAGGCTGAATATAATTTTGACATATATTCATTTACCGTGTCACTCTATGCTAGTCTCACAAATAACTTCCCATTTCCAGAGTGGTTAGAAAGAGAAATAGAGGATGCGGTTTCAAACCCTTTAAAGAGGCAAGAGGTTTTGAAAGACTTTTATAATGTAGAACCCAGGCTAGACTATGTTCCGGAGGAGTTTCACGATATAATCATTAAGGGACTAAGGGGGGAAACCAGTATAGAGCAAATAAGTAGGGAATTGAAGTACATTATCAGATATAATTATGGCTTAGAAATTGTATCGGCTCAAAGGAGCTCAACGGTAGAAATCTGATTAAAAAGGGTTTTCTTCTTCTCCTCTAATTGTATAGCGAGTTTTGACTGTAATTCTTTCTTTATTGAATCTCTTTCAAATCCAATACATTCAAAATGTATTATACGATTTTTTCTGGTATCAATTTCTATTTTACATATGCTATTATAGTTTAGGCATCTAACAATGGCTTTTGTTATTATCCCGCTTTGTGTTTCTATCTTGTATATCAGTTCTATACCATGAAATAATATTTTGAAAGTATCGTTAGAAACCCACTGGACGTCCTTGAAAACTATCATCGTTCAATCACCACTGTCACCTCTTTATTTTTACATAGCTTAGGATTGGGGAACAAGGGCTTTAGTTGTTCAGCTAACGTTTTAGCTATGCATTCACAATGTTCTCCTCCTTCTATAATCTCGTACTCGAAAATGTAATTAGAGAGAAATGGAGGTGGCTTAAAGTTAGCTAAGTGATCATGAGCACAGTCAACATATAGTACTTTATTTTGGGTTCTTATAATTACAACAACGTCTCTTAGAAAAGCATATTTTCCTCTTATCTCTGAGGGGAAGACCTTTATCGGGTTGTATTTCACCTTTATTAACATTTTCTTTACCCGAATATTTCTTTCTGTAATTTTCTGTAGAAGTATAATACTCCGATCTGTATAACAGATACGCCAATTTTTATTAAAGCTAAATAAACAATGTAAAGCGGTAGGGTGAAGAAGGCTAGATATAAGGAATATAACAAAATTGCTAAACCAGATGCTATTAAACCATATAGGACAGCGTCCTTCAATTGTGCGATTACAAGGCCTAAAATAACACCATTAAGTATTGCTGAAAATAATGGTACTGCAAATAAGACTGAATAGACCAAATTTTTAGCTAAACCTAATCCCTCAAGTGCCGTGTAAATTGATGCTGAGAAGAAAATGTTTACGAGATACAATATACCTCCAGTAAATCTAATAATACGTAATTGTTTCTCCAATCCCTCCATGTTCTCACATATAGATTACAGCAGTTATGGGAATCTTAGGGAGGTAATACGAAAGACTCGGTATTAGCGAGAAGTTTTTATTTTTCAACGTTGTTCTACTGAAAGATGTTGAAGGAAAAGGTTGAGTTGGCTAGGGAGAGGCTGATCAAGGCGGTCAACCAAGTTCTGGGAGTGGTGAGGAGGAACGGGAGGAGCAGGAAGGTAGGGCTAGCACTAGCCCTCATGGTCCTGCTAGGTGGGAGATCCAGCGTGAGGAACGCGGCTGAGACGTTCGGGTTGGACTACGCAAACCTGCTGGAGGCGTTGGGAGAGCTCCACGACGCTTGGAGGGACTACTTGAAGGCCCTATCGGAGCTGGTGAAGGGCCAAGTGGTCGTCATCATAGACGACACCGTGGACCACAAGGAGTACTCCAGGGGGAAGGACGTGAGCCCCCACGGGAACTACTGGATCTACTGCCACACCCACAAGAGGTTAGAGAGGGGTGTGCAGCTCCTAACGGTCGCCATAGTAGACCTCTCCACGGGTAAGGCGTTCATGGTGGGGGCTTTCCCTTATGCAGTGAGGAAGATGTTGGATTTGGGGATGGTTACTGAGTTCAAGACTAAGATCGAGTTGGCCAGGGAGGTGT
>JAPYVG010000078.1 GCA_028277025.1 Sulfolobaceae archaeon | reverse complement strand
AGAGGACTAGTCTAACAACTGCTTACCCTTCACAGATACGTTTACGAATACCTTATCTCAATTTCTATCAAAAGAAATGAGTGGGCCCGCTGGGATTTGAACCCAGGACCTCCGCCGTGTGAGGGCTTATATAATTGCATTTAGTCAATTAGTGCAATACTTTTATGTTGCATCTAAGTATATTTAAGCGTAAAAACTTTGTGTCTAGATTCTTCAAATAAATATTAGGTGAAAACGTTACTTCTTGCGTCTTATTATCCCATGCATTATACCTTTAATTACAATTCTTTAATCTGTTTTTGCTTAACCTTCACAATCAACTCTTTAACTCTCTCTTTTAATAAGGAGGAATTCTTTCTATTTTTTATTCCTTCCAAGTACGTAACCAGTTATATCAATTCCATTTTATTATCTTTTCTCGCGTCAAATCAAGAATCAGGTTATCCGTCACGTAATCTGGTATATCAAGTCGATTAAACACTCCTACAAAATGCCACACTGAGATCTTAAGTTCTTTCCTCTTCTTTTTAGGAAGTAAAGAAGGAGAATAAGAATTAAAGCGTTTCCCGAAAAGCCAATAGCCATAAATCTTAGCCTGGTCTTTCCCCTCAACATTTTCTCCTTGGGCTATTGCGTAAGCCATCTTTGTGACGTATTTTAACACGTATTGCTTTGGGGAAAGGACTTTCCTATAACATGCCCCAGAACTATATTCTATTACTGAATCCTTTGGCGGTTTACCTTTCCACTTCCCGTTCTTGATACGGTGAATCTCGTTAACCGGTCCTTGTATCCTCTCCTTCTTCTTATAGTCCAGGTATGCCTGGAGTAGATTCACGTGGAGTATTGAACTGAACCTTACTAGAATTTTTTGAAACCACTTGTCTAATAATGCAGTGAAAATATGTTTACTGATAAGCGTCTTATCCTCAGTCTCCAGTTTACCCGCCTTCAGATTTTCGACTAATTCAGAAGGTAAGGAGACGTTGTAGTTATCCAAATAGTAAGTTAATGCCTCTTTGCCTCTCATTCTTCTGGACCAATCTATAATGTACGGAATTCCAAACACCAAAACATGAATGTGGAGAACGTAATCCCCATGATATTCGTAAGCGGTAAATGTCTCTATTTTATGGCCTTTCCACATCTTCCTTATCCATGCCATCATGTCTGTCTTCAGCTTAGTTATTATAGAGTCTTGAAGAGGAATAAAGCCGATTATTTTCCCATTTTGCTTTATTGGATATACTAAGGGGAATATGTGAGGTATTGTAAGCGTAATCATGATCGCGTTCTTGTACTTCTTAAATGCGTTATCTAACGCCTTATTACTCTTAATTAAGTTCATAAACGCCTTCTTTCGGTCGTTAAACCTAGTCCTAACGTTCGTGATCATAAACTCCTCATCATCGTTCATGAAAACCAACACACTATGGTTCCACTCCTTTATGTTCTCTTCATAAAGGTAAGCGATATCGACATGCTCTCTGGTGCCAGGGCGAATTGAGGCTTTATACTGGACTGTTAATAGGCCTCTTTGCCTGAATTTATTAGCCCTTGTGATGACCCTAAGCCCTACTTTACGCAATTCTTCAATTTTTTGCTTTAAATCTGAACAATTTCCTAAAGTTTTGGAATTGTGATTATTTAAACTCAAGTCAAAGCCATCGTTAAGCCTAAAATTTTTACTAGAAGGTAAAAGGAAACTTTTAAGGAGTTTCTTTAGCTTATAGGAGACCGGATAAGTGCTTAAGCGTTCTACTATGCCTTGCTCTGTTAGTATCTTTAAACGCTTTTCAAGGACTTTCCGGGCTGATTGGGGTTTAATGTTTCTCTCTCTAGCATACTCCATACTCATAATAGTAAGTGGAACTGTATCTCCCCTTTTCAGATATGAAATAATCCAAGAATCAACAGAAGAAGGAGAAGAAAAATAGTACATATTTTAACCCGGTCTCTCTAAAAGTATCATAACCTCTCTGTAAACGTACTTTTCCCAATATACTGCTAAGTTACTTGGTAATGTTATTATGTAGTGTTTGTTATGCCTAGTTGGTCTCTTTAAGCCTATAGGAATTTCTTGGCCATCTAAGATGACGGTAACTAACCATTCTTTATCCTTAACAATAGCCTCAAACTTCTTTGGAACGTAAACGTAGTACTGAACGTAGTTATAAGGCCTTCCCTTAACTGTAGTCCTCTTATCCGTCCTCTGTAACGACACTTCGGGTATTAGGAGTTGAAATATTTCACGCATAGGACATTGACCTCACGCCTTAGTATTCTCCTCAATCCCTCAGCGTTCCTTACTTTGTGTGAATGCTTAGGAGTGAGAAGTAACGCGTCATTCCCTATGAATAGGATCGTTAGGAGTTCCTTCCCTCTCTGCGTGATCGTTATTCCGTAATCCTCAATCTCTAACGTTAGATTAGCCTCATACTCCACGTAATTTAAGCGAAGTTCCGGTATTGAATCATGTTTTACGTGATCTATTACATATTCCGCGATCTTCTTAGGAATCTCGATATCATTAATGTAGGCATTATCGCCGTCTATCGTTATGCGAATGCCGTTTATGGTCAGGCTCTTGTAATCCCCATTTGTTACCTTAGCCTTAACTTGCGTCTTTACCTTCATTAACACTCACCTTGTGAGGGTAAACCTTAGCGAAAACACAATACTTACACTCCCATTCTTGTCTTGGTATTCGTCTCGTGTAAACGTAGTCTTGTACTAGTTCTATCAGCTTATCATCTGATATTCCAGTGTCTACGTAGAATTCGGTTATACGATCCGGCGTTATGTAAAGTAAAATGCCGTGTTCAGCGTTTAACATATTTACGTAAATCCTTAACTGGAGTACGTGTTCTTCCTTTGGTATGCCCACGACAGTCTTTGAGGTCTTTATTTCTACAATCACATTATCCTTTTTCGCGTCAATCTTTCCTACCAGTTTGTAAACCTTGCCATCAATCGTTATCTCCTTTGTAACCGGAACTTCTACCTCAGCGTTTAACTCTTCTATCAGTATCCTCTCTACGCTTTCATGAATTAATGAACCTTGTAGTGTTGAAGGATTGTAAGCCTCAGCTAACGTTAGTTCCTTGAACTGTTCCCTAAGCCTTGGCTTTAACGGGCAATATAGTAGGTCTGTTACGTAAATAGTATTACTGTCCTTCTTCTCATGGTTCTTTTTGTCGTTAAAACGCCTTTTGAAGAGCGTTTGTGTGAGGGAAAGATTTTTAAAGATAGAGTCAGAATTATCCATGGTCTTACCCCCCTACACTTTTTCTTGACTTGTGATTGAACCGCTTAGGCTGAGCTTATGATGAATGGCGTTTTAGGTAACGCTTTATTATTTGTCTTATCAGTGTGCTTTTACCTGGCAAACCTTGTTCCTTAGCTAATTGTCCTAGTTTTTTAGCGTCTTCCCTATCTAAGTACACGGTTATGTTTGTTATAGTGGGTCTTACACCATTTTTCTTCCTTACTCTTTCAGACATGTTTGCTCAGTTAAACCTACCCCAGATTTATATTAAATTTTATTCTAGTCTATTTTTCAGTATCATTGTTTTATATATTTTTACCCTAAACTGTATGCCCAGGAATGTAGTTTTTCCCTATCTGAAGATATTTTTGCTCCTTGTCTCCACTGGAAATTAAGGTAATTCAGATGAAAGACCTAAAACAATACGTGATTCTTGCTCATAAATTTATTGTAATACTCTGTGATAGAGTTGAATTTAGAGCTAAATCTTATAAAATTCTGTAAGAAAAATATTAATGAGCCAAAATGAACATGGAAGAATGGGTTAAGGCAATAAAGGAAGACCTAGAAAGAGAAGACTTACCAGAGAGTTATAAGAAAGTCCTTAAGGTAGTGTTAAATCTCATAGAAAGCGGTGACCTAGATACGGCAAAAGAAATAGCCACCGACTTACCACCCATTTTAGAATAAGCACTTATTCTAATTTGGAACAAGTTAATCCTTTTTTAACACATAACCTTTTACACTTCTCATGACGAATCCTTCTTTTATTACGAACTGTTTCTCCTCAAAGAATCGCCTTATGCGTTCCGGCAACTGTTGATAGTACTGCTCACTCATGAACCTAACATTATTTGCATCAGCCTTATCGTAAAGGTAACCTCTAACCTCAAGGACTTTAAAGAACTCCTTTAATGCTGAGACTAAGGGGAAGTAATCCAAAACCATATCGTGATAAGATAGATTTGTTTCACTCTTGTATTTTTTAATCTCCTCTAATTCTTGACGGGAAAGACGTAATGTAATCGTAACGTGATTCTTTAACCACCTCTGATAATAATTTTACCTTCTCCTTGGCATATCGCTTTAACCTTCTCATTTTACGTTTATATGTATTTCTCATATTGAATGCAATATTGCTTATCAATATTAAATGACGAAAATACTCGTTAATTTGCGGTAATTTAGATTGAATGCAAGTTTGAATCAACATTGAATCAACGACCTAAGGGCTTTGGTCAAAATTCATTATTATAAAAATATGATAGGATTATTTTTATTTTGCTATATTGAAAAAGGAGAAATATTGTTTTTAAATAAAGACTGGAAATTATCACGTTAGAAAACCGTTTCTGAAATTGCGTATGGCTAAGAAAATGCCCTAAACTTTACGTGTTTAGGGCGTTTTCTCTGAAACGGACTTTCCGCAAAAGAGTGAACGTCATTAAATGGTTTCACAGAAATAGATGAATTTTCAATATTTTCTATACTGATTGAAATTTCCGTAACTACCCCTTAATCATTATTACTAAGATGATGAAAGCCATGAGGATTAAGGTAATTTCCACGTAAAGTGGTGCGACGGTATGACTAGCGTGCTTAGGTTCCGTTTCTCGCTCGTCATCAACTTTCTCTATTCTAAGAGAAGGGTCAACCTCTCGTTCAATCTCTTCCGTATAGGAACGTAATAATTCATTATTATTTAGTATATATGTTATTTCTGGTTCTGAAGGAGACGAGGGAGATACCGTTAATGCCAGGGGATCATATGATTCAGGTCTGGTAGTATCCCCGACTTTCTTGAGAACGTCATTAATATTAGGTAGAGATTTGTACACATATTCTTTTGTTATTATACTATCTCCTTTAGGTTTGAGAGAAGAAGGAAAGAGCATAGAACCTATACCTAACGCTAAAAGTGAATAGTTGAAAACCTTAGACTCTCCTAACCTTACTGCTAACTTTCCTAAGGGGCTTAATTCATCAGCGCCAGTTACGAGTAACCTACCCATATCGGCTAACTCTACTAAACCTGGAATATCGATAAGTCCAAAGGCTATATCACTAATTTTTGCGGGTAAAGGCTCATTAGGATGATCGACTAAGTGTCCAAAAGTCCCGATAATAGGTATAATGTTACTAACTAATTTACTCTCGGCATTGTAGAGCTGTCTCCCGGTTTCTATACCTAAGTTTGACAGAAGGCTAAAAATCGGTGTCTCTTTTACGCTCTGGTTTTCTGCGTCTTGTATTGCCTGAGAAAAGGGAATCAACTTATGCTTAAAAATTAAGTCTCCAATTTCTCTTCCTAACGCTCCGACATCTGTAAAAATAGTAGTAAAAAATCCTCTAGTTATCTTATACGATTCTGCTAGAGCGTTTTGTATGTCATTCTCTATTTCGCTGAAGACACTACTCATAATATATTATTAATAAGTATATGTGGGATATAACCCTTCATTAGTATTACAATAGCCTCGGGGCGTATTTGTCATACCATTCCTTAAGCTCGTTCTCGGATATTACGAAATAGTTCTCCTCCATAACTTTAAACTGTTGAGGCGGTGCTCTACCTTGTAACAAGTTCACTATTGTACCTGGAACCTTCTGCTTAATCATGTAAGAAGTGAAGAAAGCCCTCATGTCATAAAGGCGAAACTCTCTACCCAAAACCTTCCTCATAGCCTCCTTAATCTCAACCCTAAGGCTATCTTCTCTGAAGGGGAATAACTTAGCCTTCCACTCTTCTATATTTATCCCTTGTGTAGGGTTTGCCTCTACCAATTTCCTTAAAGAACTTTCATATTTCCTAATAAACTCCTCACGGTATGGTAAATAAACCTCTTTTATCCATTTAGCAGTGCTCTCGTGTAAGAAGGAAATATAAGCTCTCTTAGTCTCGCTCTCCTTCATAACATGAATTATCCTACGCTCTAGATCTACTTGTTCCAGTTTTAGGCTTAATACTTCTCCTACTCTTAATCCAGTCTCTACTAAGAGAAGGAAGAAGGCTTTAGCACCTATATCTTTTATATTATTAAAAATTTGCTTAATAGTGGTTATCTCGGGGATAAAAGGCTTATGCTTAGGCTTACTTTTAGGAGTTTTGAACGATTCGTAAAGCTCTCTTGCTATTCTAGGGCTCTTAGGTTTCACTACTTCTTTAATGAAAAGTTTAAGAGCTTTTGCAGTATGTTCAGCCCTACCCTTACTCTCCTCTGATAGGTCTAAAATGTACTCCTTCAGCTTTGTAGGAGTTAATTCATAACCCAGGTCAGCTAAAGCTCTCCTCAAATAGTTCACTCTCTCCTCTGCAGTCTTCCTACTCTTCTCATTCCTAACCATCTTTTCAAATAGTTCAATATCGTCTTTAGTGACCAGGTAGGAGTTTGAGGGTTCTTTTATATAATCTCCTAGCTCTTGCCATAGTAAGGATAGAAAGAAGTTCCTAAATCCCTCATCCTTCTTAGCTTTAATTATTACACTGATAGCGGTAGTAGGGTCTACATCAGTACTCCTCAAACCGTAAACTACGTCACTTAACTCATCTACAGTTAAAAGCTCTGAAGCCTTCTCAACAACCTCTTGTGGAATCCTTTGAATCTTCCCGTTTAGATAACGATTTAATGTTGACCTATCTACACCTACAAAACGTGAGACATAACTTAAGCCATGCTTTTCAACAGACTTTTTCAATATGTTAAGCTTTTTCTGATCATCCAACTTTTCCACATTGATTTTTGACATAAAATCTACCCACTATCTGCTGACTTTTACACTGTTGCAAATTTAACCTTCACTGTTGCATTCACGTATCATTCTATCAAAAGAGAAGAGCGTGAAATATGGGCCCGGCGGGACTTGAACCCGCGACCTCCGCCGTGTGAGGGCGGCGTCCTAACCAGGCTAGACGACGGGCCCAGGAAGAGTTTA
>JAPYVG010000077.1 GCA_028277025.1 Sulfolobaceae archaeon | reverse complement strand
ACACTCCACCAGAGTTACTGTATTCTGAATATGATTCACAACAAGCGTTAAAGATGGCTGAAGAAGTATTGGACTATGCTAAGAAATTATATGAGGAGAAAAGAAATAGATAGTTTCTACAAAAGTAGTTATTCAATTTAATGTCACTCGTCCCAACAATAAGGTGTGTAAGAGTTTGGCCTTCATAATGACTAATAGTCAATCGGCATAACCTGACTTTCTTCCCGCCCTAGAAGGGTGAGGGTTCCCTTCCAAAGCGGCTCCTCATTCTCGCCATCGGTTCGGACTACATTTTGTGAACAGTCGAGATGCACAGAGAATCTTTTCCGTTTGGCATCTTTTCAGCAGGAAGGCGTCGAAAAATAAAAACTTCTTGATAATACCGACTTCTTGGTATTACCTCCCTAAGATTCCCATAACTGCTGTACTATTATCTCGCTTTACCCTATATTTTTATACTTAGTCAAATTAAAGTTACTTTTCCTCACCGTGTTGCTCATAGGTAGTGCGTTTAGCAGTAGCATAAAAGCTCTTGAGTCAACTGCACTTGATAAACTATTTAAAATTCTTATGACTGATTACGAGGGGGGAATTTATTTAGTTAGAAAATTTGAACTCGTAGCCTTGGCTACGGATCAAATTTTAGGAACTTTATACTCGCTCTAAGCTTATTCAAAAACCTAACGTTAATCGTTATCATTACATTAATCGGCCTAGCGTTTTTGTTAAGCGTTAGGAGAGCAGATAATGAGGTGGCTCAACAGTCATATACAAGCGCTTTTAAGGTAGGGTTTTTAAATATAATTAAAAAATATATAAAAAACAATTTTAATGTTCAATATAATTCATTCCTTACCGAGATCCTTTATATACTTGTATTGTATATCTAGTTTATTACGCTTTACATCTACCGCCCGTACTTATAGGCTTATGGAGCATCATTCAAATTATCGGTAGCTTAGTCGGTGACAAATTAGGCTACAATTTTGCATAAATAACAAAGCCTGAATTACGTTCTTATTTGTGCTTTCAGACGTCTCAGATATTCTCTTTAGTGTTTTTCGCTAACGAGCAGTTACTACCGATAATTTATGTTATTCTATTTCTATCAAGTATGGCCGGTTCTTTCGCCAATTATTATTTTCTTACTTAAAGTATAGTTTGATCCCAGAGAAAACTTTTGTGACATATTTATCTACTACGGGCTTAATTTCCTTGGTATTTGACGCTGTTTTTACCATCATAAGTTCATTGATAATTTTTCTAATATCAAATTTCTGGTTCATATAAAAAGCAGTAATTATTTGGGTTGTTCTAGATGTATTATTAGTGTATTCAATACTTAAGTTAAAAAAAAAAACAAATCATTAAAAACTAGGAACAAATTTGTTCAACGGGGAAATATATGACTTTTTTAACATATAAGACTATAGACTTTTTTGTTTCTACATCAGCTAAAGAATAAAAGAGGAGAATCACAATAAAACAAAGGATATACATAGATATCTTAGCCTGTCCGACTATAGCACGAGCAGGGAACACATTAAATCTTTAACCTTCTGTTTCAAAAGAGCTTATAGCTTGTCGGTTAACGGTTAGGAAAGTCCCTTTAAGTAGTACCTTAATGTGTTTTTTAGGTATCTCTTAGCTACGTTAGAGACTTCCCTCTTATTCAACATGAGGAACACCTAGTATTTCTCCAGATACTTCTATTGAAAACATTGTTTTTCACGGTTGGCAAAGTAGTCGGACAACGCTTGAATTACGTCTTCTAATCAAAAATTAAAAAACTTGAATGTGAAATAGCTATGTGAACGAAAGAGACAAGGCATTAATAGAAAAAGTCGGATATTATTACTTGCAATATAAGGGTGTCGTAGATGTTGAGAAATTGCTTCAGATTCTGGATCTCTCACAAGAGCTCCGGGTAAGTAATGAGGTTCTCAATTACATCCACTATTATATCCTCTATCTGATAACGAGGGATAGCGTAAAATCCGCTAACAAAGCCTTAAACGATAGATTGACCTATAGGGAGTTTTCAGTAGAGTACTCCCAAGAACTTTACGGCCAATTGGACGTTGTTAGGACTATAATGGTTTACCCGCTAATAGCTTATTATGATTTCAAGGAGGGCTACAACGCCCCGGAATACGGGATATTAGGTTATCTTTTGAGGAGGATTTACGAAATAGTAAGTGAAAAGAGAGAAGGGATAAAAATAATTGAGCCTCACCCAAATTTTAATTTCTTAGAGGACTTCGAGAGACTGTTTTCGGAGTTAAACTCGGTAAAGGACATGTTCCCGGAAGGGTATTACAGAGACCCGTCCTATACAGACCCTCCGTGGCTCATAAGGGCATATAAAGCCTACGTCTTGGCTAAGAAGTTAGAGGACATAAGAATAGGGGGAGGAAGTGAAAAAGCTGATAAAGAATTAATAAAATTCCTAAAATGGAAGCTCTATGAACTTTACGTTTTCTACCTTGTGGTAACATATCTGCGGAGGAATGAATACGAGATCGTAAAAGAAAATGAGCAAAGGTATTACGCTATAAAGGGAAACAAAAAGATCAAATTTATTCTCAACGCCTCTTTATCCAATTCAACGTTGAGGAAAGTAGACGACCTGCAGAACATAGACAAGTACAAGGGTAGACCGGACTTGTCGCTTGTTGAGGAGAAGCCTATAATATTTGAATGTAAGTATTCCCCGAAAGTGGGTTATATAACGATGGGTAGGTTCAAAGTCATGGCATATACTTACGAGTACCAACCGTTAGCCTCTGTCCTCGTTTACCCCGGATTAGATAAATGGGGAGTAGACTACGACGATGAGGACTCAGCTACGAGGGAACTCGACAGAAGAGCCAAGGAGAGAGGGCTAATTGACTTCTGGTATAACTCCCATTTAATTTACATGGCCATAATAGACCCACTAAAAGACGATGAGCGCAATTTAAGGATCATAGGTGAAATTTTGAAAAAGTTAGTTTGAAAAAGAGGGGTTAACACTTATAAGTCATTTTCACTTACGTCGGCAACTTCCTCCGGCTTTACGCCAGCCTCTTTTAAGATCCTTTTCATTACTTCTTCAGACGGGAACACTACTATCGTCTCTCTAACTTTTTTCCAATCATAATGCTAATCGTGAGGTAAAAGATAGGGTGAGCGGTGCAAAATTATTTCCTAAGTTCATTTATGCACTCTTCTTTTATCTCTTCATAATCACTTATTTCCTTCTTATTTAGAGTACCTAAGGTGAGCTTGACTATTTCGGCAAAGTCGTTAATACTACGTCTACTTAACTCTGAGTAAATAGCTAAAGAATTCTTAACACTAGCCGGAGATATGTTAAAGCTAGTTAGCTCCATAAACGTTGACCTACTAGCCTTTCTCTTCTGGTTGAACTTTTCCCTTACACAACCTACAAACTTAATTAATTGTTCTCTCTCGTCATCCTGCAAATTAAAGTTAGGCAAGACCTTAACCAAGTCCTCAGTAGAAGTGGGATAGGGTAAATAAAACGAAACGAATCTTCTCACTAAGGCATCTCCTACGTAAAATAAGTTCCTTGCATCTACTAAGTTCATCGTAGCTATCATCCTTATCCTTCTTAAAGGTTCGTTCTCTCTACCCTTTTCCTTCAAGTCATTATAAATTAGCAAGAATTCCCTAGCATACTCATCAACTCTGTTACCGTAACTCTCGATCTCCTCAACCAAACTACTTGGTATAAACCATTCTTCAGGATTATTACTTGAGAATATGGTAAATAACTCACCGAAAGCTTTGTCGACATCAGCACGGTTGATCTCGTCTACAATAACGTAATAATTACCATCAATAATCCTTGAAGCCCTCACATAGGCTTGGACTAACAAACCACTTTTCCAGTAGACAGAACCGCTAATAAAGCTCTCACCGCCGACCAAGTTTCTTCTGAACCACAAAGAGTTGGCCGTAAAGACAGAAAAACACTCATCGTTGTTATCTGTCAAACCCTTGACTACTCTCAAGGCTAAACTGGTCTTACCTACACCGGGTGGGCCGATAAGTAAAACATTACTTATCTTTAGTGCAGCCTTCAATGTTTCCACGTCTACACTTGTGTAAAAATCGTGTAAATCCACTTCCCCCTTCCCGATACACTTCACTCCTTCAGTCTTTTGTACCAACAAGTCTTGAACTTTGGGTAGATTGACTTGTAAACCGTGTTTACCCAGTGCGGTAAGGTAATTCTGATATAAATCAAGGACGACCTCGTCCATTCGTACTCCTTTTAACTCTCTCCACAGTTTTTTCAGCCTGTAGAAAACAGAGTTAATGAAGCCTAGTGCTTCGCTATCACTTAACGTGTAACTGTATAGTGCTAACTTTTTGTAAAATTCGGTAGTTTGAAAGCTTATAGGTGCCCCGGGTTTCAACTCCTTATCATCCGGTAGCATATTTATGAATTGGGCCAAAGCGATTGGGTAAAGCATATTGTTAAAGAATGTGTATCTCCTGCTATCACGTATCTCGTTCATAATTTCCTCTATGAACCGCTTATCCCTTGAATTATCTTTCAGTTTCTCAAACGGGTCTATTCCCCTTTGAGAATATGAATAATAAAAGGGTAATAGACGGTAAACGTCGAGTAATGCCCGTGTCCCTCGTATATAGTCAGTTAAGTCCAAATCGTATTTCCATGCCAAGAAAAAACCTAAGGCTAAATTTTTAGTTACTTCAAACGGATCTTGAGTACCTAAAACTTCGTACGCTGATTTGAAGAAACTTTTAACATCGCTATTTGCGTTGTCTGGAATGAACAGTACGTAATTGTACCTTCGATACAGTTCTTCGACAAATTCCTTTATGTCATTGCGCTTTTCCTTTAACGAGTAAGTAAAAGCTAAACCCAGAACTTTTATAGCATTGACCTTTATTTCGCACTCTTTAGGAACGTAACCGCTAATGTTAAACACGTCTACTTTTGCGTAACCGTTAATATTGAAAGTAGAGAAATCACCGCATAATTTCTTTAGATCGATGGACATCTAAGAAAATACTTAACTACACCTTAATAATTATTTGGTGAACATTATCGGCCAGTAATGAGATAAACATGCATACATGAAATACAACTCAATATCCCCCTAACTCTCTGACTAGGATGGGGAAAAGTCTTGGTTTAAATGTCTTTTTGATCTCTTCACGTCATACTAGGGTAAAGTTTATTCTATTACTAGAGTAATATTAAAGTATGAAAATGGTAACACTTAAGGTAAAGGGCGAGTATTTTGAAATAGCTGAAAAAATGGTTGAGATAGGTATCGCTAAGTAAAGAAACGAAGCATTTTATATTATTATTGCTTACGGAGTGAGTAAGGCTAAGGAAGAATTAAGGAAGAAGGAAAAAATCAAAGAACTAACTGAAAAAGGTTAAAAGAAGGGACACCTTTCGAGCTACCGACTTCTGAAGACTTATTAAAGGAAAGGGAATGAAATGTTATATCGATTGCAGTATTATAATAGCTCCAATTAACGAGAAAGATCCGAACCACTAAAAGCTATTACAAATTATCCCAAAGACGGAAAAAGGTAATAAGCAAGCTAGTAGTCACTGAACTTTATTCTGTCTTTTCATGAACTCTTAAACTCTCAGAAGAAGAGCTTAATGCCCTCGTAGATTAAGCTCTAGAGAAATGCGGTTGTAAAGTAGAGGATGGAGAATTCAATAGAGTATTCGACCTAGCCTTGAGGGTAAGTAATAGAGTGAAATTAAAGACATTAGACCTCTTTCACCTTTCGGCGAGTATCAGTATGGGATGTGAAATATTAGGCCTTGATAAGGAAATAATAGAAGCTAAGAAATTGGTATAAGAGCTTACGTCAATGCTTTCTTTTTAAAACTGTGAGAAATAACATCTTTCTGCTTTGTGGGCTACTTTAGAATTATACAAAAATTTATAAATAATTATACCGAGTATTACACATGGAAAAGAGTAAGTACAAGAGGGAATGGTACAAGTACGACGAGAACGTTATAACGAGATATACCCTAATGTTCCCTTCTACGTCTTCGAACACTAGTGGGATTTACTAGCAGAGGAGAATAGGCATGCCAAGAAAACCTACAAGGCACCAAGGGAGTTCAACGAATTCCTAGCATTCCTCCACATCTTCCTACCTTATAGGGCCATAGAAGGAGTATTGAGAGCACTAGAGAGACTGAAAATCGTCCCAACAAGCCTAGACTACTCAACAATATGGAAAAGAGTAAGGAACATGAACATGAAATTCCCGGAGGCAAATGACCAACTTGAAGTAATAGCAGACGCAACGGGAATAAGCACAAACAAGGGAGGACAATACATTATAGCAAAATGGGGAAAAACCAAGGACTCAAAATCCTCAAGATCGAAATAGTAATTAATAAGGACCAATTCAACGTAATAAACGCTGAAGTAACCAGCAACGAGGTTGAAACTACAGTTAAGACAGTTAAGGACTTACAAGATAAGGGAAAGAAGGTCAAGAAGTTTTATGAAGATAAGGCTTATGATACTAACGAGATGTATAATATTGGTGTTGAGGTTGTTGTCCCACCTAGGAAAGACGCTTCTACTAGGCGTGGCCATCCTGCTAGGAGAAAGGCTGTAAGGGAGTTCAAGAAGTTGGGTTATGAACGTTGGCGGGATGAGAAGGGTTATGGTATTAGGTGGAGGATTGAGTCCTTATTCTCTGCTGTGAAGCGTACTTTTGGGGAATCTGTTAGGGCTACAAGTATTTTAGGACAAGTGGATGAGGCTAAGCTCAAGTTCCGGGCTTATGCATGGATGGTCCACTCGGCTAATTCTTTAGTTGGTAGAGCTCCGGGTATTAGGGTGTGAGCTTGCAAATAACGTTGAAATAAATATTAATTACTGAAAATTCTCAGTGTATCATATCGTGCTTATGAAATAAATTGAAGAGATCAACAAAGCAACACCGCATTTTAACATTAATTTCACCGCATTCCTGATAGGAAATATCGGTATCTACAGTTATTGCCGGCTTAGCTATGTCGGATGGCTTTTCTGTAGCTCCCTGTTTCGATTATTAATCCCATCTTTTACCACGGTTCTGGCAGGAAACTATTCCTATAATGTTCCCTGCAACCGTTACCTGAACTCTCCTTAATTCCAGAAGACCGTCAATTCGTCGGTTCGGCCTTCACGCTTAGAGAGTAATCGAGTGACTTAGAGATCCGAACCCATATTGAAATTAGGGGAATCCGC
>JAPYVG010000076.1 GCA_028277025.1 Sulfolobaceae archaeon | reverse complement strand
TGTGCTCACCAAGATAAAAATCCCGTGCTCACCCTTAAATAGTATTACGCGAAAACAAGTTCTTACAGAACGAGAAAAGATTGTTGAATAAAATTATATTAAATTAACAAAATTGTTGACCACACTCCAGTTTACTGAGAAAAAATTCAATTGCTATGTATAACTACTACTGTTAGGCTGAATGATGAAAAACAGAAGAGTGTAGGCCCAGGGTGCTTTTGTTGTGTAAAAAGCCCTTCTTTCTCTTCATAAAAAGTTATACATAGCAAACATTTACCCGAGGTACTCTGGACTCTCGAAGCTAAATAATAAATATTAGAAGATGACATATTTTCTCCATGACTAAAACTAATAAGAGTTATAACAACCAGATGATACATAATATAGCTCTTTATTATACGGCATACATTCTTTCTCGTCGTGGATGGAATGTGCAGATTACTTCTAGAATTACAAGAGGCGTTGATATTGTAATATATAGTCAGGATAAAACGAAAAGGCATACTATTAAAGTTAAGGGACTATTTAAACGAAATCCGGTCCCCTTCGGGTCGAATTTAGATAATCTAATTGCAGAATTTTATATTATAGTTTTGCTGAATGAACTTAAGAGCGAACCGTGGGCTTTTGTACTTAAGAAAGAGAATATAAATGGGAAATTAGATAGGAGGGAGAAGAATGGAAAAATAAGCTATTGGCTTAACGAATTGGAGTTTTTATCAGAATTTAAGGATAAATGGGATATTATAGGTTACGGATATTAAATAAATTTTTATAGTAATCTTTATTTTTTAGAAGGTTTCTTGATTAGATTCGAGCAGACTCTGTCAAAGCCAAAATCACCGATATCACGTCAGCACCCCTTTCATACTTTACCACTCATATTAATGTTAATCTAAGTTTCAACTCTAAACCACTTTCAGTTTTTATTTTTGATTTAGCTGAAATATAATTATGGCTGAGTATTTAAGAGAGAACGCGGTTGAAGAGGCTGAGGAAAACTTGAGGAAGGGTAAGTACAATTTAGCGATGTTTAATCTTGAGCAAGCGTTACAACTTTCGTTGAAATACACTTTATATCAACTGTCAGGTAGTTTTGAGAAAACCCATGATATAAAGAAGCTCTTAAGTCAAGTAGTTGAATTGTCAAAAAATAAAGAATTAGAAAGGATAATGAGGGAGGAGTACGTGGTTCTTGACGTGCTAGAACAATCGTACATTGTGTCGAGGTATTTACCCTATAAATATGGTAAAAACACCGTTGAGAAATCATTAAATGTAGTTAGGGGGATTTTACATGTATTGGGAATTATATAAGTGGTGGAGTAAAAGGAAGGAGATTTTGGCCCATGCGAGAGATTACGTTAAGGAGATTAAGAGGATTTGTGTTGAGGAAATCGACCAGGAGTGTAGGGTAATTCTATTCGGCTCAGTTGCAAGGGGGAATTACAGAGTTGATAGTGACATAGACGTTCTGATAATAACTGAAAAAGGTAAGACTATATGGGATAAGGCCCAAATATCTTCTAAAATTAAGGAGAAAATAGGGTTTGGAGATCCATTAGAACTACACGTTGTTACCAGAAAGGAGTATGAGGAGTGGTATAAGAGGTTTATTGATGTTTATGAGGAGTTTTAAACTGTTACTTTTAAAACTTGTGAAAGATGTTATTTCTCACGGTTTTAAAGAGAAAGCAATGGCTTTACGTTTAAACGCTCTTTTACAAGCCCTTAATTTCCTCTCAAGGGTTTGGTGTTAATCACGCAGTTTTTGAGGATTTATTCCTAGTCAAGAGGAGGCTAAATAACTGCGTAAACTATTATCAATTGATGAAAAGTTGAAAAAGATTTTTGTCAAGGAGAAGGGATGTCCGCAGCTGATTTTTCCGATATTCTCTCTAGAACTAAGTTAATAGCAGTTTACGGTAATCATGAGAATTTCTCGATAGTAAAGAACTTCTCGATTAGAGATGGTCAAATAATAAGTGTCGGAGACATGAAGGTTACGGGAATTAACGGTCTAATAGGGGACGACGAGAATTACGGAATACCTCCTAATAAATTTCTAAGAATAATAAGTAGATTGAGAGATAAAAATGTAGACGTACTAATTACTCACCAACCTCCTTATCTTCCCGAAATATATCCTAAAATGAGATACGATGAGGCTACGGAATTGATGCTACAAGCCTTAGAACAGATTAAACCTAAGCTCCACCTTAACGGCCATATGACTGCCGGTTGTTACTCCTATTATAAATTCGAATGGGGTAAATACCTTAGAGTAGATAGCTCATCTAAATTCAGATGTTACGCGATAATTAATAAGGACGTGACAGTCTATCAGAGAGGAGAAGAAGTCTTTAATTTTAGTTTATAATTGTAACGAGTTTTTATCTCGAACCCGTTTATCAATAAAATTAAAATGAGGAGATAAACACCTTTACCCTCTACATATGTCCTCCAATGAATTGTATCAAGATTTATCTCATAACAATATTCTGAAACTCTAAGAGTAATAATCTCGCTTCGTGAAACATTAGGAGACACACGCCGCTTAACGTACAGGAATTTAAAGAACCATTATTAAGGAGTACTGACAAACGAAATCAGTGTGTTTTAGTTATTCGGTGAGGATTGACGCGACGACAGAGGGTGATGAGGCTTGCTGGAAACAAATCCTTCGACAAGTATAATGACGTGGACGTTTCAAGAAATTGGGGAAAATCTAGCTGAGGGGTAGATAGCACAAAGTTTAAACACTACTCTTCTAACTTCTCTTTGTGATGACGACGCTCCTCTCCAACTTAATGTGACTGGTGGGAAGGTAAATTTGCTAATTCCTAGCCTAAAAGTGTTGAATTGGGAAAAGTAATCAGATCAGTAAATGACGGTAAATTTGCTAATTCTTAGAAGGGTTAAAACTTTGGCCACGAGAGTCCTTCTTCAAGGGGCTTTCTTACTAACCCGACAGCATATCAGATGTAATTATGAATTTATTTGTGAACGTCCAACCCCTTAAGCGGAAAGAGGAGGTCTGTTCACATGAAAACAAAAATAGATTTTTTATAGCAAAGAAAAACATCTACTAACCGTCTATTACAGAAAACTTTATTAACTTTATGTAGTGTAATTATTATGGGAATTATATGGGTATAAAAGATAAAGTAAAAGATGTGGCAAAGAAAACAGAAAACGTAGCAAAAGATATGGCTAAAGAGGCAAAGAAAGCTGGAGAAAAGGCTGTAGAAGAGACTAAAAAAGCTGCCGACAAGGTAAAGGGAGAGAAGTGAAAATTATTATAAGTAATTTAGCAAGTTTCTAAATTTTTTCTATCAATATCTTTTTCAAAAACTTATACTACGTGGTAAATAGTAGTATTCGCCTCATGACGTGCTTTATAGCCTTAATCTTATAGTAGAGAAGGTTAGTCCCAGAATCTGCGCTTTAACAAGGCAATATGAACTTATCTATTACATTCTTTTTTGTCCCGTTTGTCCCTACATTTTCTTCAACTTAAATATTGATGACACTAATAATATATCTAGAACAACAAAGATAATTACGGCTATTAATACGGACCAGAAATATGATATCAGAGAAATTATTAATGAACTTATGATGGTAAAGACAGCGTCAAATACCGAGGAAATTGAGCCCATTATAGAGGAAGATGTCGCGAAAGTTTCCTCTGGGATCGAACTATACATTAAGTAAGAAAAATAATAATTTGCGAAAGAACCGGCTATCCTTGATAGAAATAGAATAACATAAATTATCGGTAACAACTGCTCGTTAGCGAAAAATACTAAAGAAATACTTGAGACGTCTGAAAGCACAAATAAGAACGTCATCCAGGCTTTGCTATTTATGCTAAATTTGTAGCCTAATTTGTTACCAACTAAGCTACCGATAATGTTAATAATGCTCAATAAGCCTATAAGTACGGGCGGTAGATGTAAAGCGTAGTAAACTAGATATACGATAAACAAGTTTATTAAGGATCCCGGTAAGGAATAAATTATATTGAATATTAAAATTGTTTTTAATACATTATTTTTTATTATATTTAAAAACCCTACCTTAAAAGTGCTTATATATGACTGTTGAGCCACCTCATTATCTACTCTCCTAACGCTTAACAAAAACGCTAGGCCAATTAACGTAATGATCACGATTAACGTTAGGTTTTCGAATAAGCTTAGAGCGAGTAATAAAGTTCCTAAAATTTGACCCGTAGCCAAGGCTATGAGTTCATATTTTCTAACTAAATAAATTCCCCTCTGGTAATCAGTCATAAGAATTTTAAATAGTTTATCAAGTGCAGTTGACTCAAGAGCTTTTATGATACTGATAAATGGACTACTTATGAGCAACACGGTGAGGAAAAGTAACTTTAATTTGACTAAGTATAAAAATATAGGGTAAAGCGAGATAATAGTAATTATGTCTAGTACGTAACCTATTTTCAGTAATTTGACAATATCTTTATATTTATCAATAAAAGGGGATACAAACAGTTGTATGTGTGGAAGTATGTAATTAATTATACTGAATAACGTAAATGTTAGTACCAGACCTATTATCCCAAGAAGATGCCACAAAAAGAAATAACCTAGAGAATTCTCAGCAACTATTAATAAAAATTTAAATATTATTAACTTTCTTACCTCATCCATTATCATCACCATAATTCTTTAGAAAATGTGTTAATAGTACCTTTTTACCAAGGTCTGTATTAACATAAGTTAGTATTTCGTCTTTGGGGCAATGTTTCATTCCCCTACAACCACCATAGCATAATGCCCCTACTGGACAATTAAGGTAGCATTTCTTTATTTCTCCAAAAGCCCCTATTAAATACTGAGAGTTAGTTATTTTAATGCTTCCATCATCAGTTATAATTCCAAAATACTTCGGAGTATAAAGATACCCGGGACATTTGTAAACCCTTAAGAATTCATCAATTGCATAACCATGTTTAACTACATAAGTACAAGGGCCATGGAGATATGCTGGAGTAATCTTAAAGCCCAATTCTTGAGCAAACAACTCAAGTTTTATTAATTCCATAGCCTCAGCCTGTGAAACTTCTGGTAAATAATATTCATTCTTCATATAAACTTCTTGAGTCTCATATATCCAATGAGGGGAAAAGACTACTTTATCGACTAAATCACCCATATCCTCTTTAACCTTTAATAATAATTTTCTTACTGGTTCAATATTATCATAATTTACATTAGATCTTAAGGATATTTCAAATGGATATTTCTCTACTAATTTTATAAAATTATTATAAACTAAATTAAAGCTACTTCCTCCCCCTGCCAAGGGTCTTCTCTTATCCATAACTTCTTTCATACCATCTATCGTAATTTGAATTCCTATAAGACTAAAATCTGATAATTCCACTAGCTTCTCTATTTTATCCTCAGTGAGAAGGCTACCATCGGTTATAATAACTTCTTCCAAAGAGATATTTTTATTAAGTTTTATATTAACTAATCCCTTAGGAAGCAGCTCATCAGCTTCTTTCAATAATCTTTCTATTGAGTCTTTCGTCAGCAAGCTGAATTAACTTAACTATATTTTCCCTATATTTTTTTATCTGACTAATACTGAGATTAACTGTTATTAGTGCAACTGCAGAGCCCAACTTTCAATTATTCACTTGCCAAATACTAAAGATAATTTAAATACCGCTTTATCAATTATTTCTATGTTCCAGTTCTTACTCATAACTTCAGAGAGTATATCGCCTTCAAGACTAGCTAGAATTTTTATTGCTTCTTCTGCAGCTTTATAATATTTTTCACTTGCTTGAATAATATCACCTTTTGAAAGCAACTCATCGGCCTCCTCTAAATGCACGTCAGCAGAGGATTTTAGGAGTTACATTATTAAACAACTTTTGCGTTCACCCTAATAAGCTCAGTGTGTAAGAAAGTGCTAACATTTAGCTATATATTTATTGTATAAGGAAATCATTGTTATAGTGTAAAATAAGGTTTGTAAATACTCTAATGCTTTTGTGGAGTTCTTCAGTTTTTCTCATAAGGACGGTTAGCTAACTTTTAACTCAACTAAGATTTAGAATTTATTTCTACCTCTCTAGTTTAAGACCTAAGAAATTTCAACTAATCCACAAAGCAGCTTTTAATCTGTTTTCTTAAATATACCTAAGCCATCATATAACACTTTCTTATATCTTAACATCTCTTTTATTACATTGTCATTTAGCCTATCTTTAGTTATTACAATAATATCTGCTGGAAACCCTCTCTTCATGTTATATAGTTTTGAAGCCTCTTCAATTTCATCATCAACTTTTTCTAAGATTATTATAATATCGTAGTCACTTGAGGGCCAAAAATCTCCTCTAGCCCTAGAGCCGAATAACACTATACTTACTTTCCCGTTATAATGGTTGATTACTCTTTCCACAAATTCCTCAAATTGCATATTTAAAAATTTCCGATAACGATTATAAGAGTGTGGTTGAGAAGTTTTGGTTTGAAAAGGCTAAGGAGTTCCTCGAAATTGCTAAAAATAATAAGGAGAAATACCCTTGGTTATCTTGCTTTGCATCTCAGCAAAGTGTAGAATTTGCTTTGAAGGGGATATTTGTCAAGTATAAAGGGTCTTATCCTTTTACCCATGACTTAGGGGAATTACTGGATTTAATAGGGAGAGAATTCTCGTTAACAATACAATCTGATATAATGAAAGATTGTGATTTTTTAACACCTCATTATACTCAAACTAGATATTCAATGATATCTAATTACAATTTAAGAAAGGCTGAAAGTTGCGTCAATTCTGCTGAACGAGTCCTGAATTGGTTAAGTAACTTTTTTAATGAAATAAAAGAGATTATTTAAATAATCTATATTTTAAAATTATAGTAAAAAATTAATTAATGGAATTTAAAAATCAATTTATTTTATTATAAAGGTCTTTTTTGTGTCAGCTCTACAACTTACTCTAAGCAAAACTGAATTAACTTGGTTTTAGATTTTCTGAATATTTTATACATTTTGTATTATTGGGAAAAGCTATAGTTAGTTACAGTTATTACGGGAAAAAGACTATATAATTTAATAAAATATAGTAGTTTTCGTTGAATTTATAGCTTTGGAAGGGAACCCTCACCCTTCTATGGCGGGAAGAAAGTCAAATTATGCCGATTGACTATTAGTCATTATGAAGGCCAAACTCTTACACACCTTATTATTGGGACAAGTGACATTAAATTGAATAACCACCTTTGTAGAAACTATCTATTTCTTTTCTCCTCATATAATTTCTTAGC